>NZ_JBSFSA010000021.1:0-96594 GCF_053589515.1 Streptomyces sp. NPDC003327
GAACACCACTACTGTCCCCCCACCCCTCCCGTCCTCTTGGGGGGGGGGGGGGGGTGTGGGGGGGGGGTGGGCGGTGGGGGGGCCCCCGCCGCCCGGCGCCCGCCGCCGCTCCCCCGCCGCCGCGCGCGGGCGCGTCCGAGGCCCCGCCGGCAGTGCCGCCCGCGGCGCCGCCGACGGTGTCACCGGTCGCGGCGGGGAAGCGGTCGGCGGCGAGGGCTCCGACGGTGGCGGTGGCCCCGAGCGCGGCGGCCAGGCGCAGCGCCGCCCGCCGCCCCATGGGCATCTGATCCTTTTTCATGACCAATGGTTCGTACGGGCGAGGGTCGGCGCGGCTCATCGACACCGCGGCCGGGGCCGAAAGCACCCGATGGGCCGACAGCCGGAACGGGCGGGGGCCGGTCACACGGCCCGCCCCCGTGCAACCGGGGGCGCTACTCGCCCATCACCAGGCCGTCCCGGTCGGCGCCGCGGGAGAGGACCACCTGCCGGATGGTCTCGCGGATGCCGAAGTGCCGGGGGTCGGAGCCGTCGGCGGCGCCGAGGTTCACCACGCGGCCGCTGCCGGTGTCGAACCACTGGGGAACGAACTCCGCCCGGGTGACCTCCCAGCGGCCGCCGGGCGTCCGGGGCGGCGCGAAGGTGAAGCGGCCGATGCTGCCCTGGTTGCCCCGCGGGTCGTGGGCGCCCTCGTGGTTGATCATGTCCCCGGCGATCTGGTCGCCCATCCCGTACACCACCCAGGTGCCGTTGACCTTCTCGTACGCCTGGGGGACGTGGGCGTGGGTGCCGATGATCAGGTCGATGTCGGGGCGGCCGCCGGTCCGCGAGGCAGTGAGGGCGCGGGCGAGGGAGAGCTGGCGCTCGTCGGGCGCGGTCTGCCATTCGGTGCCCCAGTGGACGCTGACCACGACGACGTCGGCGCCCGCGGCGCGGGCGGCGCGCGCGTCGGCGACGACCTTGCCCTCGTCCAGCAGGTTCACGGCCCACGGCTGGCCCTCGGGGAGGGGGCGGCCGTTGGTGTCGTAGGTGTAGGCCAGTTGGGCGACGGTGGCGCCGCCCGCCTTGAGGAGGGTGGGCCGGGACGCCTCCTCGGCGGTGCGGGCCGAGCCCGCGTGGCGGACGCCCGCCCTGTCCAGGACGTCGAGGGTGCGGCGGAGTCCGGCGGCACCGTCGTCGAGGGTGTGGTTGGAGGCGGTGGAACAGGAGTCGTAACCGGTGGCCTTGAGGGCGGTGGCGACCTCGGGCGGCGACTTGAAGGCGGGGTACCCGGTGTAGGGGCCGCCCTCCTTGCCGTAGACGGTCTCCATGTGGCAGACGGCCAGGTCGGCCGCGGAGACGACGCCCCGTACGCCCGAGAGCATGGGGCGGAAGTCGTAGCCGTGGCCGCCGGCGTCCTCGGCCGCCTTGCGGATGATGGAGTCGTGCGGGAGGACGTCGCCGGAGGCGACGAGGGTGAAGCCCGTGGGCGCGGAGGCCCCGCCGGGGGCGGCGGAGGGGACGGCGGGGGACGTACCCGCCCCTCCGGTGGTGACGCCCGGGGCGGGACCTCCGCCGTCCGGCCCGCTCCCCGCGCCGCAGCCGGTCGCGGCGGCGAGCAGGAGGGCGGCGAGGGCCACCGCGCCGGGTCTGGTTCGTGAGCTCATCAACGGTTCGCCACTTTCCTGGGATGAACATCTGTTCTGATGAATTCATCGCTCAGAAATGCCCCAGTCAAGGGCCAATACGGCGAGTCGTGACGAACCCTGCCGAAACGGACGCAAGCCCTCCGCCCGACCGCTCGACGTGCCGTTCACCGCTCGGTGCGACCGTTCGTCGCACACCGCTGCCCGTTCCCTGTCCCTCGCTGCCCGGATGCGTTCGTATACGCCCCGAACGACGAGCCGCACGGAGAGGCGGAAAGCGATGGCGACGGCGACGGCAGCAGCGGGCGCGACCACGACCGACGAGCGGACCCTGGTGGAGATGCAGCGGGACCACGGCCCGGCGCTGCTCTCCTTCCTGCTCGGCCTCACCTACGGGGACCGGCAGCGGGCCGAGGACCTCGCCCAGGAGACCCTCGTACGGGCCTGGCAGCACCCCGAGGCCTTCGACGGCTCCTACGCCTCGATCCGGCCCTGGCTCTTCACCGTGGCCCGGCGCCTCGCCATCGACGCGCGCCGCTCGCGCCTCGCCCGCCCCGCCGAGATCGGCGACGGCGTCCTCGCGGTCACCCCCGACCCCGCCGACGCCACCGCCTCCGCGGAGGCGGCCCTCGACGTGCGGGCCGCTGTCCGGGAACTGAGCCCCGAGCACCGTGCCGTCCTCGTCCGGCTCTACTTCCACGGGCTGACCGTCAACGAGGCCGCCGTGGACCTCGGCATCCCCGCCGGGACCGTCAAGTCCCGTTCCCACTACGCGCTGCGGCAGCTCGGCCGCTCGCTCCCCGGCTACCGCCCGCGCCGCGCGGGCGTTGCCCGGTCGCACGCCGGAGCCCCACAATGACGCCGTGACGCTGACACTCGCCGCCGCCGAAAAGGTCCTCGCCGACAACTTCGCCCCCTGGGTGCTCGATCTGGGACTCACCGTCGAGTCCGTCGGGTCCGCCGGCTCGGCCGGCTCGGCCGGCTCGACCGGCTCCGTCGACGGCCGGGAGGCGGTGCTCCGGCTGCCCTGGTCGGACCGGCTCGCCCGGGAGGGCGGCGGGCTGTGCGGCCAGGCCCTGATGGCCGCCGCCGACACGGCGACGGTCCTCGCGGTCGCCGCCGCACGCGGCGGCTTCGTTCCCATGACCACCGTGCAGCAGTCCATCAGCTTCCAGCGGGCGGTCGTCGGCGCCGACGTCCTCGTCCGGGCCCGGCTCACCAAGACCGGGAAGCGGATGGCGTTCGCGGACATCACGATGACCGCCGAGGGCACCGAGGAGATCGCCGCCCACGCGACCGCCGTGTACGCGCTCCTCGGCTGAGCCGCGGCCCGCTCCCGCCGCTGCCCCGGCGCCCCTCCGCCGGCTCTCCCGCCCCCCGCTCCCCCGTGGTCTCCGTCGCCCCACCGGCACCGATCCGGCCGGGGAACGTATCCCAAACCACACGGGCGAGTTGAGCAAACCGGCACCCGCGCGGACCGTTCCCGGAGGAGGCTCTCCCCCGGGGTTCCGCGTCGGGGACCCCGACGTCCGGGAGAAGGTGGGAGCGTTGCTGCCCGAGAGCACGAACGGCACCGGCGGCACGAGCGGCGGCGGCATCGCCGTCCCGATGGCGTGGCTGTGTGCCGAGTACCTCGCCGACGAGATGGTGCGCGCCGCCGGGCTCGCCCCGCCCGGCACGCTGGAGCACCGGGCGGGCCGGCTGACCCTGGCCCTCACGGTCCACCTCTCCGAGGGCGCGGGGCCGCTGTCGCCCGGCCGGGTCGACGAGTGGCTGCGCCGCACGGCGTACGACAGTTCGTGGGCGTCCTGGGTCGAGGAGCGGCTCGCGGCGCGGGCGGCGACGGACGGCGGGAGCCCGGACCTGACGCTGGCGCGCGCGGCCTGGCGCCGCCTGCGCGACACCTGGGTGCACGCGGCCGACCTGGACGGCCGCACCGCGGCGGGCCCCTGCGGGGAGGTCGACGAGTCGACCCGTGTGTGGCTGCCCGCCTGGGAGTTGGGCCTCCCGCTCGCCCATCTCTCCCTGCAGCTGCGCTGACCCGTCCCGGTGACCCGCGCGGTCAGGGAGGCGAACGGTGCACCCCGGGGCGGTACTTGGGGATGCGGACGGTGACCTTCATGCCGGCGCCGGTGCCGGTCTCGATGACGAGTCCGTGCTCCGGGCCGTACACCTGGCGGAGCCGCTCGTCCACGTTGGAGAGCCCGATGCCGGAGCCGGACGGGTGCTCGCCGCGCAGGACCGCCTTCAGCAGCTCCGGGTCCATGCCGACGCCGTCGTCCTCGACGGTGACGACGGCCTCGGCCCCCGCGTCGTGGGCGGAGATCACGACGCGGCAGCCGCGCTCGCTGTCCTGGAGGCCGTGCTTGACGGCGTTCTCGACGAGTGGCTGGAGGCAGAGGAACGGCAGGGTCACGGGCAGCACCTCGGGGGCGATCCGCAGGGTGACCTTCAGCCGTCTGCCGAACCGCGCCCCGGCGAGGGCCAAGTACTGCTCGATGGAGCGGAGTTCGTCGGCGAGCTGGGCGAACTCGCCGTGCTGCCGGAAGGAGTAACGGGTGAAGTCGGCGAATTCGAGGAGGAGTTCGCGGGCCCGCTCGGGGTCCGTGCGGACGAAGGAGGCGATAGCGGCGAGGGAGTTGAAGATGAAGTGCGGGGAGATCTGGGCGCGCAGGGCGCGGATCTCGGCCTCGACGATCCGGGTGCGGGAGCGGTCGAGTTCGGCGAGTTCCAGCTGGACGGAGACCCAGCGGGCCACCTCCGTCGCGGCCCGCACCAGGACCGCGGACTCCCGCGAGCCGTAGGCGACGAGCGCACCGAGCACTCCGTCCTCGCCGGTCAGCGGGGCGACGACGGCCCAGCGCAGCGGGCAGCCGGGGTCGGCGCAGTCGGTCCGGGCGGAGCGGCTGCGGCCGGTCTCCAGGGTCTCGGCGACGAGCGCGGGGACGCGGTCGCGGTGGTGGTCGCCGCCCGGCCCGTCCCAGGCGAGGACGGCGCCGCGGTCGGTGAGGCAGAGCGCCTCGGTGCCGAGCAGCGAGCGCAGGGTGCGGGCGGCCTTGCGGGCGGTCTCCTCGGTGAGTCCGGCGCGCAGCGGCGGCGCGGCGAGCGAGGCGGTGTGCAGGGTGTGGAAGGTGGCGCGTTCGACGGGGGTGCCGAGGTCGAGGTCGGCGGCGCTGTCGCCGCGGCGGGCCGCGAACCGTCCGAGGACGAAGCCCGCGGCCAGCAGGACGGCACCGGCGGCGGCCGCGGCGGCCAGGGCGACGCCGCTCATCGGCGGGCCTTCTGCGGGGCCACGGGCGTGGTCAGCTCCTCGGGCAGGTGGAGACGGGCGAGGAGCGCGGGGGTGCCGGCCGGGACGCGGCGCGGGGTGGCGAGCGAGACGAGGACCATGCTGAGGAAGCCGAGCGGGACGGACCAGACGGCGGGCCAGGCCATCAGGGTGTGCGGCCAGCCGCCGGGCGCGAGCCCGGCACGGGTCGCCATGACGGCGGCGAGGGCGGAGCCGCCGCCGAACAGCAGTCCGGCCATGGCGCCGGGCGGGGTGAGCCGCCGCCACCAGATGCCGAGGACGAGCAGCGGGCAGAAGGAGGAGGCGGAGACCGCGAAGGCGAGTCCGACGGCGTCGGCGACGGGGACCTTGGAGGCGACGACGCCGACGCCCAGCGGGACGGCGGTGGCGAGCAGGGTGGCGAGGCGGAAGTGCCGTACGCCGCGGGCGGGCCCCCGGGCGGGCAGGACGTCCTGGGTGAGGACGCCGGCGACGGACATCGTCAGACCGGAGGCGGTGGAGAGGAAGGCGGCGAAGGCGCCCCCGGCGAGGAGCGCGCCGAGCAGGTCGCCGAGCGCGCCGCCGACGATCCGGTCGGGCAGGACGAGCACGGCGGCGTCGGCGGAGCCGGTAAGGGCGAGTTCGGGGGCGTAGATCCGGCCGAGGGCGCCGTAGAGCGGCGGCAGCAGGTAGAAGGAGCCGACGAGGCCGAGGACGACGAGGGTGGTGCGGCGGGCGGCGCGGCCGTGCGGGCTGGTGTAGAAGCGGACGGCGACGTGGGGCAGGCCCATGGTGCCGAGGAAGGTGGCGAGGATCAGTCCGTACGTGGCGTAGAGCTGGTGTCCGTCGCGGCCGCCGGCCAGCGGCTGCGACCAGCCGAGGGGGTCGGAGCCGTCGGCGGCCCGCTCGGGCAGCTCGGTGCCGGGCGCGAAGGCGAGGGCGGTGCCGGCGAGGACGTGGTGGGTGCCCGGGCCGAGGGTGACGGTGCTCGCCTCGTACGGGACGGAGTCGACGCTGCCCGTGACGGTGAGGGTGAGGGGGGCGTCGAGCCCGATGCGTACGGTGTCGGCGATCCGGACGGTGGTGTGCTCGCGGAGCACCGCGGGGGCGTCGAAGCGGGCGCGGGGTGCGCCGTCCCCGTACCAGGCGGCGAGCAGGAAGAGCGCGGGCACCAGGAGGGCGGCGAGCTTGAGCCCGTACTGGAAGGCCTGGACGAAGGTGATGCTGCGCATGCCGCCGGCGGCGACCGCTCCGGTGACGACGAGGGCGACGAGGAGGCCGCCGACCCAGTCGGGGGCGCCGGTGAGGATCTCCAGGGTGAGCCCGGCGCCCTGGAGCTGCGGCAGCAGGTAGAGCCAGCCGATGCCGACGACGAAGAGGCTGGCGAGGCGGCGGGCGGGCGGCGATTCGAGGCGGGCCTCGGCGAAGTCGGAGAGGGTGTACGCGCCGGAGCGGCGGAGCGGGGCGGCGACGAGCACGAGCAGGACGAGGTATCCGGCGGTGTAGCCGACCGGGTACCAGAGCATGGCGGGGCCCTGGACGAGGACGAGGCCCGCGATGCCGAGGAAGGAGGCGGCGGAGAGGTACTCGCCGCTGATGGCGGCGGCGTTGAGTCCGGGCCGCACGGTGCGGGAGGCCACGTAGAAGTCGGAGGTGGTGCGGGAGATCCGCAGGCCGAGGGCGCCGATGAGGACGGTGGCGAGGACGACGGCGGTGACGGCGACGACGGCGTAGGTCTGGTTCATGCGGGGCGGTTCACCGTTCTCACCGTTCGACGAGGCCGGTGAAGTCGCGTTCGTTGCGCTCGGCGCGGCGGACGTACCAGTGGGCGATGCCCCAGACGACCGGGTACACGCCGAAGCCGAGCGCGGCCCAGACGAGCGCCTCGGGGGCGGGCAGCGCGAGCAGCAGCGGCAGGGCGCCGACGAGCAGGGCGAGCGCGCCGAGCGCGGTGAGGGCGGCACGCAGCTGGCTGCGCATCAGGGAGCGGACGTAGGTGTGGCCGAGGGTGGTCTGCTCGTCGATCTCGGAGCGCGCGGGCGGGTGGGCCGTGCGCCGTCCGGCACGGGCCGGCGCGGCGCCGGGGCCGGGGCCGTGCGCGGAGGCGTAGGTGACGGTCTCGCGGCGGGGCCTGCGCGGGGCGTCCCCCCGGCCGGGGGCGGGGGGAGGGTGGTGCTCGGACATCGGCGTCCGCTCCCGCCTCTCTCGACGACGTACGGGGGACGGCTCGCGCGGGCGGTTCACCCGCCCGGCGGACGCGTGGAGTCTACGCAGCGGGGTGGCCGGGCGGTAGGTCTCCGGCCCGCTGACGTGCGGCGACCGTCCCGGGGAGGGGCGGGGAGGGGGTCAGCCTCCGGCGCGGCGCATCAGCAGGTCCCGGAGCTGGCGGGCGTGGCGGCGGCTGACGGCGAGGTCGGTGCCGCCGATCCGTACGGTGGTGGCGCCGCCGTCCAGGCGGAGTTCGTCGATCCGGGCGAGGGAGACGAGGTGGCTGCGGTGGATCCGGACGAAGCCGCGCGCCGCCCACCGCTCCTCCAGGGCGGAGATCGGGATGCGGACGAGGTGGCTGCCCTGGTCGGTGTGGAGGCGGGCGTAGTCGCCGTGGGCCTCGACGTAGGCGATGTCGTCGACGGGGACGAAGCGGGTGACGCCGCCCAGTTCGACGGGGATCTGCTCGGGGGCGGCCGGCGCGGGCGCGGCCGTCGCCGCGTGGACCAGCTCGTGGACGCGGCGGACGGCCTCGGCGAGGCGTTCGCGTCGGACGGGCTTCAGGACGTAGTCGACGGCCTTCAGGTCGAAGGCCTGGAGGGCGAAGCCCTCGTGGGCGGTGACGAAGACGACGAGCGGCGGGCGGGCGAACCCGGCGAGGAGCCGGGCGACGTCGAGGCCGGTGAGACCGGGCATGTGGATGTCGAGGAAGACGACGTCGACGGCGTCCTCGCCCTCGGGTCCGCCCTCCAGGGCGCGGCCGATCCGGCGGAGCGCGGCGGTGGCGTCGCCCGCGCCCTCGGCGGTGCGGACGCGCGGGTCGGCGCGCAGGAGGTAGAGCAGCTCCTCCAGGGCGGGTTCCTCGTCGTCGACGGCCAGTACGCGCAGCATGCGCGGGAGTCTAGGGGAGGAGTTCCAGCAGGCGGCGACCGCGGCACGTAGCGTTGTGCCCGACGGGTCCGATCGGGAGGTACGCGGTGCTGACGTGGGACGAAGCCGTCGTTCAGCTGGAAAACCCGTCGTCGGCGAAGCGCCGGGCGGCCGCGAAGCGGCTGCGCGTGCCCGCGGTCACGGCCGCGGGTCCGGGGCTGCTCGAGGCGCTGCGGCACGAGGTTCTCCACCCGCGGACGTGGGAGACGCGGTACGAGATGATCATGGCACTGGGGGCGTGTGATCACCGGCCGGCGGTCCCGTTCCTGAGCGATCTGGCACAGCGGTCGCTCGACGACACGATGGTGTACGTCGCCCTGGGCGACTCGATCGTGCGGCTGCGCGGTGCGGAGGAGGGAGTCTCGGCTCCTGTGCGGTGGTGCCTGGACAGCGGAACGCCCATGCTCGCCGACGGAGCCCTCCGCGCCGTCGCCGTGCTGCGCGCGGTGCCGGATCCGCGGACCGTCGACCGCGTGCTCGACTTTCTGGTACCGCTGGACCCGTACGACGGACTGCGCTTCTGGGCGGCCGCGGCGGCCGGATGGCCGGGCGAGCGCGTCCGGGCGTTCCTGGAAGGGTGCGTGGCGGGTCCTCGGACGGACGTGACCGAGGCGGCGGCCGCGTCACTGGCGGGCACCTACCGGACCTACGACCCGTTCTGGCGCTACTTCAGGAGGCGGGAGAGCCTTCGGTCGGCGAGGACCTTTCCGTCGGTCTGGCAGGTGGGGCAGTACTGGAGGGACGAGTCGCTGAAGGAGACCTCGCGGATCGTGTCGCCGCAGACGGGGCAGGGCAGGCCGGTGCGTCCGTGGACGCGCAGGCCGCTTTTCTTCTCGGCCTTCAGTTTTCCGGCGGCGAGGCCGTGGGAGCGGTCGACGGCCTCGCGGAGGGTGGAGCGGACGCAGGCGTGGAGCGCCGTGATCTCCTCGGGGGTGAGGTTCTGTGTGGGCTTGAAGGGGGACATGCGGGCGGCGTGGAGGATCTCGTCGCTGTAGGCGTTGCCGATGCCGGCGATGAGGCTCTGGTCGCGCAGGGCGCCCTTGATCCGGCGCCGCTCGCCGGCGAGGAGCGCGGCGAACTCCTCGGGGCCGAAGTCGTCGGCGAGGGGGTCGGGGCCGAGGCGGGCGACGCCGGGCACCTCCTGGGGGTCGTGCACGAGGTGGACGGCGAGGCGTTTGGTGGTTCCGGCCTCGGTGAGGTCGAAGCCGTCGCCGCCGGTGAGGGCGGTCCGCAGCGCGAGCGGGCCCTTGCCGGGCCGGGGCGGGCCCGAGGGCAGTGGGTCCTGCCAGCGGAGCCAGCCGGCGCGGGCCAGGTGGACGAGGAGGTGCAGCTCCCCGACGCTCCCGGTGCCCCCGGTGCCCTCGGCGCTCCCCGCGCTCCCTTCGCCGGCCGCCGTCCGGACGGTGATGTCGAGGAACTTCCCGTGCCGTCCGACCCCGGTGACCCGGCCGCCGTCGAGGGCGGCGAGCGGCGGGTCGTACGTCTTGAGGACGCTGATGGCGACGGGCAGCACGCGGGCGATCTCCTTGCCCACCAGGTGCGTGCCGAGGAACGCGCGGAGCGCCTCCACCTCGGGAAGTTCGGGCATGGCTCCACCCTGCCGCACGGACGCCCGCTGCGCCCCCCGAGCCTCAGGGGGTGAGGGGGGCGAGCAGGTCGAGTTCGGTGGTGAGGGCCGCGGCGAGGGCGTCCAGGTCGGGGACGGCGGCTCCGTCGGCGACGAGGCCGATGTGGACCCGGCCGTCGTACGGGGACATGGCGACGGCGAGGGACTGGCCGCGGGCGAGCGGGGCCATGGGGAAGAGGGCGCGCAGCGGGGCGCCGCCGAGAGAGAGCGCGGAGCGCGGGAGGGGGACCTGGGTGACGAGAAGGTCGAAGAGGACGCGGGCGGCCCCGGAGGCGAGGGGTGCGCCGAAGCGGTGGGCGAGCGGGTGGAGCCGGTCGGCGAGCAGGGCGACGGCTCCGGCGCCCCTGTGGGGGCCCGCCGCCTTGTTGCGGTCCATGGCGGTGCGGACGGCGGCGAGCCGAGCGGCCGGGTCGGGTTCGGTGACGGGCAGGTCGAGGAGGTAGCCGGAGAGGCTGTTTCCGGGGCCGGGGGCGCTGCCGGGGCGGCGGCGGGAGACGGGGACGAGTGCGCGCGGATCGGCGCCCGGGAGCGGCTGGTCGCGCCCGTCGATCCAGGTGCGGAGGGCTCCGGCGACGACGGCGAGGAGGACGTCGTTGGCGGTGCCGCCGACGCTGCGGCGGACGGCGTGGACCCGGTCGAGGGGCAGGGTGGTGGTGGCGATCCTGCGGGTGCCGCTGGAGTCGGCGGTGAGGGCGGCGGTGGCGGGCCGCGGGTCGAGGCGGCTGGCGCGGACCACGGAGGCGCCGACGTCGACGGCCCGGCCGAGGTCGCCGAGCCGGTCGCGGGCGAGGCCGAGGAGGCGGCCGGGGTCGGGGAGCCAGGAGTGCGGCGGTACGGGGCGGCGCCCGCGGCCCGGGGTCGTACGGCGGCCGGCGGCGATCTCGTCGAAGATGCCGGCGCCGATGGCGACGGCCCGCATGCCGTCGGCGAGGGCGTGGTGGAGTTTGACGAGGACGGCGAAGGAGCCGTCGGGTGCGCCGCTGAGGAGGTACATCTCCCAGGGCGGCAGGCCGCGCTCGACGGGCCGCTCCATGAGTTCGGCGGCGAGGCGGGCGGCCTCTGCGGGGAAGTCGGCGCCCGGGAGGGCGATCTCGTGGACGTGGCGGCGGACGTCGAAGGCGGGGTCGGCGGCCCAGGCGGCGCCTCCGACGGGCAGCAGGACGTCGCGGACCCGCATGCGGAGGCGGGGGACGGCGGCGGCGCGGTGGGCGAGCAGGTCGAGGAGACCGGAGGGGGCGGGCCGGTCCGGGCGGTCGGGCCGGGTCGCTCCGGCGGGTGCGGGGACGGGGCCGAAGTGGGCGAGGGCGCCCAGGTGGAGGGGGTGGGCGGGGGATTCGAGGTGCCAGAAGGCCAGGTCGAGTGGTGCCAGTAGCTCGCTGCTCACGGTGTCCTCACGTCCTGCGCGGAGAGGCGGTTGAGCAGAGTCAATCGCGCACTGTCAGTTACGGTCAAGTACGTTCAGTTCACGCTCAGTTAATGTCCGGGCCCTTCGGGGGCTCGTCCCGGCCCCTCGGAGGCTCGTCCCGGCCCGTCGGGAGCTGACCCCCGGCCCCTCGGCGGCTCCTCCGGGGCCGGTCCGACGGCGAACTCGCACCACACGCACTTGCCGCCGCCGCGGGACTCCACGCCCCAGGAGTCGGAGAGCCGCTCCACCAGGAGCAGCCCGCGGCCCGACACGCCCTGCTCCCCCGCCTCGCGGCGGCGCGGCAGCGCGCTGGACCGGTCCTCGACCTCGACGCGCAGCCGGCGCGTCGCGCCGGGGAGCACCCGCAGGGTCACGATCGCTCCGCCGTCGGTGTGCATGAGGGCGTTGGTCATCAGCTCGTCGGCGACCAGCTCGATCTCGTCGGCGCGCTCCCCCGCGCCCCAGGCCCGCACCGCGGCCCGGATCATGTGCCGGGCGGCTCTGAGCGCCTCGGGATCGCTCTGGGCGACGTGCTGCCGGAACCGGCCGGCGCCCGCCGGGCCGTACGCCGCCCGCCGGCGGAGCAGCAGGATGGCGACGTCGTCCTCGCCGCCCCGGTCGGCGACGACGTCGCAGAGGTGGTCGGCGAGCTGCTGGAGGTCGGCGGGGCCGCGACGGACCAGGGAGGAGAGCCACTGGAGCCCCTCGTCGAGGTCCGCGCCCGGCTTCTCGACCAGGCCGTCGGTGTAGAGGAGCAGGGTCTGTCCGGCGTCCAGGTCCAGCGTGGTGACCGGGTAGTCGAGCCGGCCGAACTCCGCGGAGAGGCCGAGCGGCAGCCCGCCCTCGACCGGCACCCGGCGGCAGCCGCCGTCGGGCTCCCTGACCAGCGGGTCGACGTGCCCGGCCCGTACCACCTGGACCACTCCGGTGCCCAGGTCCACCTCGGCGTAGGTGCAGGTGGCGAAGCGGTCGGTGTCGAGCTCGTGCAGGAAGACGGAGGCGCGCGCCATCACCGTGGCAGGGGTGTGTCCCTCGGCCGCGTAGGCGCGCAGCACGATCCGGAGCTGGCCCATGACGGCCGCCGCGTGGGTGTCGTGTCCCTGGACGTCGCCGATGACGGCGCCGACCCGGCCGCCGGGGAGCGGGATGACGTCGTACCAGTCGCCGCCGATGTCCCGGCCCAGGCGGGCCGAGCGGTACCGGACGGCTATCCGGGCGCCCGGCACCTCGGGGATCCGGCGCGGCAGCATCGCCTGCTGGAGGCCTTCGGCGAGGTCGTGCTCCTGCTCGTACAGCATGGCGCGCTGGAGGCTCTGCGCGATGCTGCTGCCGAGGGCCACGAGCAGGGTCCGCTCGTCCTCGCTGAAGCCGGTCTTGTCGCTGTAGAGCAGGCCGAGGGCACCGATCGGCCGGGCCTGGGCCACCAGCGGGAGGTAGGCGGCGGAGGTGATGCCGAGTCCGCTGATGTGCGGCCAGAGGACCGGGTAGGACTCGGCGAAGTCGTCGACCGTCTCGATGAACCGGGGCCGCAGGGTACGGATCACCTCGCTCATCGGGTACGGCTCGTCCACGCGGGTGAAGCGGGTGCCGGGGACGAAGGCGCCGGCCGGTCCCTCGGCGACGAGGTGGATGCGGCCCGCTTCGAGGAGGCCCATGACGAGGCTGGCGGCACCGAAGTGTTCGAGCGCGTGGGAGTCGTTGAGGAGGTCGATGACGTCCTGGACGGTCCTGGCGTAGGCGAGCGCGGCGGTGGTGCCCTCGATGACCCCGGCGCGCTTCCTGCGGCCCTCGTCGAGGCCGAGGCGGGCGGCGGACTCGGTGAGCTCGTGGGTGGCGTCGCGGAGGATCCCGACGATGCGGACGGGACGGCCCGAGGCGTCGCGGTGGACGAGCCCCTGGGTGTGGGTCCACTGGTGGCGGCCGTCGCGGCGCCGGATGCGGAAGTAGGCGCCGTACTGCTCGCTGCCCTCCTTGAGGGCCTGCGCCACCAGCGTGTCGAGTCGGCGGCCCTCGTCGGGCAGCACCCGGGTGCCGAGGCTCTCGGGGCGGTCGTCGTACTCCGTCCGGTCGATGTCGAAGACCTCGAGGGCGGCGTCGTCCATGGCCATGGTGCCGTCGAGCAGGTCCCAGTCGAAGCCGCCCATGCGGAAGGCGGAGCCGTACGTTTCCAGGATCGGCGCCCCGACGGAGAGGGGCGGGGGCTCGGCGGGCGCAGGCGCGGCGGAGTCCCGCGGTGCGGGGTCCCGCACGGCGGGGTCGGGCGCACCGGGGTCGGGCGCACCGGGGGCCGGCCGGGGTCCGCCGCTCCCCGGGTCGCCGCCGCCCGTCGTCACCGTTCCCCTCAGCCTTCGAAGGTCTCGGGCTGGCTCGGCTCCCGCTCGCCCGGGAAGAGCTCCTCGGGCGGCAGTTCGCCGTCGGGGTACGGGTGGGGGTACGGGTCGGCGGGCGCGTCCGGGTCCGCGGGCGCGTCCGGGTCCACGGGCGCGTCGGGGTCCACGGGTGCGTCCGGCTCGGCGGTGTCGGGTTCCGGGGCGGGCGGTTCCGGGAGGAGTTCCTGGTCCTGCTCCGGCGGGGTGGCGGCGTCCGGGTCCGTCGACGGGATGTCGGGGACGGCCGGGACGTCCGGGGTGACGGGCGTGTCGGGAGTGTCGGGCGTGCTCGGGGTCACCGGGCCCGTGGGCGCGGTCGGGGCGGTCGGGGGCGGGGGGTTCACGGGGCCGGTGCCGGTGCCGTCGGAGCCGGACGGGTCGGGGGTCCCCTCGCCCGCGAGGTGACAGGCGTCCGGGTCGCAGGTGGGCGGGGTGTCGGGTGTGCGGTCGCGGTCGCCGTCGCTGCCGGTGCGGCGTTCGATCCAGGTGTTGTCGACGACGTTCACGATGACCAGCTCGGTGACGACCGTGGTGGTGGGCCGGACGACGATCACCCGGTCGGGGTCGAATCCGTCCCAGGGGTCGCCCTGGTGGACGGCGCCCGGGACGGTGCGGGGGGTGCGGAGCGGGTTGCCGCAGGCGCAGCGGACGCGCGGGGCGCCGTACTGGTCGACGAGGACCGCCGTTCCGGCCTGGAGGACGGCCTGGAAGGGGGCGGCCGCGCCGTCGCGGTAGCCGTGGTTGGTGACCCGGGTGTCCATCCGCAGCACGACGGGGGTCAGCCCGCGCAGCCAGCCGCCGACGTTGGTCTCGGGGATGCCCGCGGCCTCGGCGAAGGCGCGGTTCCTGTCCTTGTCGGCGGCGAGGAAGGAGACCTGGCGCTCGACGTCGCAGCTGGCGACGGAGCGGGTGCCGCCGTAGAGGCCGGGGACCGAGCCGGTGACCTCGCGGGGGCCGCCCTCGGCGTTCGGGGCGGGTGACGGGGCCGGTCGGACGGCGTCGAGGCGCGCGGTGGAGGCGGTGAACGGGTCCGGGCCGCGGGCGGCGACGGGCTGGAGGTGGACGTCCTGCTCGGCGACCCGGGCGGGTGCGGCGGCCCGGCCGCCGCTGCCGCCGTCGCTCGCGGCGGTGCACCCTGCGAGCAGCAGAGCGGTGGCGGCGGTGACGGCCGCGAGACCGGTGCGCGCGCCGAGCCCGTCGACCGGGCCGGAGGAGCGGGTGGGATGGACAGGGCTCGTGGGGCTGCTGGGGCTGATGGGGGTGCGCCGTGTCGGGCGCGTGGGTGAGGGCACCTGATGTCTCCCGATCGTCTCTTCCCCCGGCGCCCTGCGCCCGGGCGTCCTGCCGGTCCTTCATGTCTGTCGCAGGGGGCGGGGCCCCGCAAGCGGAGGGCGGCCGACCGGGGGCGTCCCCGCGACGACCCCCACCCCTCCACTTGAACACGTTCAAGAGAACCCCTACGCTCGAACCATCGGTTGAACGTGTTCAAACGGGGGTGGTGACCCATGACCGCGCTGTCGGTCCTGGTGAATCCGATCGTCACGATCGGCATGCTGTGGGTGGTCCCGACCGGGCTCGCCCTGCTCGACGGCGGCCGCAACGACGGACTCGACGGCGGTCTCGACGACGACGGTCCACGGCCTCCCGGCTGGGCGTTCCTGCGCCGCCGCTGGGTGCTCCTCGCCCTGCCGGGCGCGCTCTCCCTCTGGCTGCCGCGCTCGGGGCTCGCCACCGCGCTCGCCGCCGTCTACGCGCTCGCCACCCTGGCCCTCGCGCTCCAGGCCCCGGCCCGGCTGTTCCTCACCCGCTCCCTGCGACCGCGGGAGATCGCCGTCCTCACGGCGCTCGTCTCCCCCGCCGTCGCCGGACTCGCGCTCGTCTCCGAACGCGCCGGACACCGCCTCTTCGGCTTCGACCTCGACATGCTCGCCCTGACCGTCCCGCACTTCCACTTCGCGGGCTTCGCCGCCGCACTGGTCGCCGGGCTCGTGCACCGGGCCGCCGCCGACGGGCCCACCGCCCGGTTCGCCGCGCTCAGCGTCCCCGCCGGCACCCTGTTCGTCCTCATCGGGTACTTCATCGACGACTGGGCGGAGCTCGTCGGCGCCGTCGTCCTGACCGCCGGCATGACGGCCGTCGCCGTCCTGACCCTGCGGGAGCGCCGCGACCTCGCCACCGACCGGCTCACCCGGGCCCTGCTCGCCGTCTCCGCCCTGGTCCTCTCCGTCACCATGCTGCTCGCCCTCAGCTGGGCCCTCGGCGAGGCGACCGGACTCCCGCACCTCGGCCTGACCTGGACGGCCGCCACCCACGGCCTCGGCAACGCCCTCGGCTTCGCCGTCTGCGCCCTGCTCGCCCGCCGCCGCCTCCACTCCACCGCGGCCGCGGCCGCGGCCCCCGCCCCGTACGGCCGCCGCACGGCCGACACCCACCGAACGGAGCTCCCGGCATGACCCGCCTCACGCGCAGCCTCGCCACCCCCGGCCGCCGCCCCCGCACGCAGGACCGGGACGGCAGCCGCCCCGGGCTCACGTACCGGGAGGTCGGCGCCACCCGCACCCCCGACGACCTGCCCCCGGGCTACCTCCACCTGCGCCACACCGCCACCGTCGGCCACGGACCGGCCGCCTTCGCCGCCGCGAGGGACGCCGTCACCACCTGGGACCTGCACCGGGCGACCGGCGCCCGGGTGGACGCGGACTCCCGGCGGGCCGCGCCCGGCGTACGCCTCACGGTCTCCCTCGGTCTCGGTCGGCTGCGGTACGGCGTCCCCTGCGCGGTGATCTGGACGGCGTACGAGGAGCGGCGCGCGGGCTTCGCGTACGGGACGCTCCCCGGCCATCCGGAGTGCGGCGAGGAGTCCTTCGTCGTCGAGCTCGGCGACGACGGCGCCGTGAGATTCACGGTCACCGCCTTCAGCCGCCCCGCCGCCTGGTACACCCGGCTCGCCGGGCCGCTGGTCCCCCGGCTCCAGCTCGCCTACGCCCGCCTGCTCGGCCGGAACCTCGCACGGATCGTCCGGGGCTGATCCGGGACCGATACTGGAGGGGATGGAGTGGTTCACCGCTCCCGAGTACTGGCTGAGCCGCATCGTGTTCCAGCGGGGCCTGGCCGTCGTGTACTGCGTGGCCTTCCTCTCCGCGGCCCTTCAGTTCCGGGCGCTGATCGGCGAGCGCGGGATGCTGCCCGTACCGGCGTACCTGCGCCGGACCCGTCCGCGCCACACGCCCTCGCTCTTCCACTGGCGCTACTCCGACCGGCTCTTCGCGCTCGTCGCGTGGACCGGGGCCGCCCTGGCGCTCGCCCTGGTGGCGGGCGCCGGGGACGCGGTGCCGCTCCCGGTGTCGATGCTCCTGTGGCTGCTGCTCTGGGGCCTGTACCTGTCGATCGTCAACGTCGGCCAGACCTGGTACGCCTTCGGCTGGGAGTCGCTGCTCCTGGAGACCGGGTTCCTCGCGGTCTTCCTCGGCAACGACGAGACCGGGCCGCCGATCCTGGTGCTCCTGCTGCTGCGGTGGCTGCTGTTCCGCGTCGAGTTCGGGGCCGGTCTCATCAAGATCCGGGGCGACCGGTGCTGGCGGGACCTGACCTGCCTCTACCACCACCACGAGACCCAGCCCATGCCCGGCCCGCTGAGCTGGTTCTTCCACCGGCTGCCCCGGCCCCTGCACCGGGTCGAGGCCGGCGCCAACCACGTGGTCCAGCTGGGCGTGCCGTTCCTGCTGTTCACGCCGCAGCCGGTGGCGACGGTCGCGGCCGCGCTGATGATCGCGACCCAGCTGTGGCTGGTGCTCTCCGGCAACTTCGCCTGGCTCAACTGGCTCACCATCGTCATCGCCGTCTCCGCGGTGGACGTCTCCGCCCTCGACTCCTCGGCCCTGGACGTCTCCGCCCTGACCGGCGACCACCCGCGGCCGGACCCCCCGCTCTGGTACGTCGTCCTGGTCCTCGGCCTGACGGTGACGGTGGCCGTCCGCAGCTACCGCCCGGTGCGCAACCTGCTCTCCCGCCGCCAGGTGATGAACCGGTCCTTCGACCCGTATCACCTGGTCAACAGCTACGGCGCCTTCGGCACGGTCGGCCGGATCCGCGACGAGATTGTCGTCGAGGGGACCGGGGACCCGGCGCCCGGCCCGGACTCCGAGTGGCGCGCGTACGGCTTCAAGGGCAAGCCGGGCGATCCGCGGCGGCTGCCGCGCCCCTGTGCCCCCTACCACCTGCGGCTGGACTGGCTGATGTGGTTCGCGGCGCTCTCCCCCGGCTACGCGAGGGACTGGTTCGGGCCCTTCGTCGAGCGGCTGCTGCTCGGCGACCGCGACACCCTGCGGCTGCTCGCCCACAACCCCTTCCCGGACGCCCCGCCCGCGTACGTCCGCGCCCGGCTCTACCGCTACCGCTTCACGACGTGGCGGGAGCTGCGTTCGACCGGGGAGTGGTGGCACCGCGCGCTGGTGCGGGAGTACCTGCCGCCGACGCGGCTGCGGGAGCCGGTGGACCGGGAGCCCTGACGCGACGGTGCCCCCGGGCCACGGGGGGCCGGGGGGCACGCGACGTGAGGACGGCGGCCTCGTCGGTTCGACCGCGGGGTACGACGTCGCCGTGGGGGCGGCTCAGTCGATGCCGGGCAGGATGTGCGGTTCCGCGAGGTCGTCCTCGTAGCCCGCGAGCCTGATGGGCGCCGAACGGGCCCACACGTCGAGGCTTCCGAGCTCGCCGTCCCGGCGGGGCCGCCGGGCGGGGCCGGTCGTCTCGGCTGGTCGCGGTTCCTGCTTCAGTTCTGGTGTCACCGCGCACTCCTTCGTGTCGCGTCAGTGTGAGGACGGGGGCCGGTCGGTCGCGGTGGCGCCGTTCGTCGGGCGGGACCGCGGCCTTGGTGGCAGGCCAGTCCCCGGGCCGGACGTGAAGACGGTGTGTGTCCTCGGTGTCCGACTGTGGACCTCAGACTAACCAAATGAGCGCGGATGCGCTCTGGCGGGCTGTGAAGTGTGACGCGTTCGAGTGAGGAAAACGGAAAGAGCGCTCCACCGGCAGGTGAAGCGCTCCCCACGCGGACGTGTCCGACCGTCCACCGGTCCTCTACCAGTTGCCCGGCGCGTAGTCCTTCAGGAAGACCCCGTAGACGTCCTCGCCCTGCTCGCCGCGGACGACCGGGTCGTAGACGCGGGCCGCGCCGTCGACGAGGTCGAGGGGCGCGTGGAAACCCTCCTCGGCGAGGCGGAGCTTGTCGAAGTGCGGACGCTCGTCGGTGATCCAGCCCGTGTCGACCGAGGTCATCAGGATGCCGTCGGTCTGGAACATCTCCTGCGCGCTCGTCCGGGTCACCATGTTCATGGCGGCCTTGGCGGCGTTGGTGTTCGGGTGCCCGGCACCCTTGTAGCCGCGGCCGAAGACGCCTTCCATCGCCGAGACGTTCACGACGTACGCACGGCCGCTCGGCGCCTTCGCGGCCGCGTCGGCCATCACCTGGCGCAGCTTGCTGATGAGGATGAAGGGCGCCGTGTAGTTGCAGAGCTGGGTCTCCAGGAGTTCGACCGGGGAGATCTGCTCGATGCTCTGCACCCACGTGTTGCTCTCCACGACGTCGGGCAGCAGGCCCCCCGCGTCGATGGCGGTGCCGTCGAGGTGCCGGGCGATGCTGGCGTTGCCGGCGACGAGGGCGAGGTCGGCGACCTTCTGGGCCTCCAGGCCGCTGGCGCCGACGGGCAGCGCCGCCAGACCGTCCACCGCACCGGAGTTGAAGGCGCCGATGACGTGGTGGGCCGGCAGCTCGCCCGCGGGCAGCGGCGCGCTCTCGCCCTCGACGAGGGCGGCGTACGCGGAGGGCAGCCGGCGGACGGTCTGCGTGGCGTTGTTGATGAGGATGTCGAGCGGTCCCGCCTCGGCCGTCTGCTCGGCGAGTGCCACTGCCTGCGCGGGGTCGCGCAGGTCGATGCCGACGACCTCCAGGCGGTGCATCCAGTCAGCGGAGTCCTCCATCGCCTTGAAACGGCGGATGGCGTCCTTGGGGAAGCGGGTGGTGATGGTGGTGTGGGCGCCGTCGCGCAGCAGTCGCAGCGCGATGTACATGCCGATCTTCGCCCGGCCGCCGGTGAGCAGCGCGCGCTTGCCGCTGAGGTCCGCGCGGGCGTCGCGCTTGGTCCGGTTCAGGGCGGCGCAGGGCTGGCAGAGCTGGTGGTAGAAGTAGTCGACCTCGACGTACCGGGTCTTGCACGTGTAGCAGGACCGGGGGCGCTGGAGTATGCCCGCGATCTGGCCGGCCTCGGTGACCGAGGAGGGCAGGATGCCCTCGGTCTCGTCGTCGATGCGCTGGGCGGAACCGGTCGCGGTCGCCTCGGTGACCGCCTTGTCGTGGGCGGTCTTGGCGGCCCTGCGCTCCTGGCGGCGGCGCTGCTTCACGGTCCGGTAGATGCCGGCGGTGGCGCGGCGGACGGCGATCGCGTCCGGGTGGTCGACCTCCAGCTTGTCGAGCTCGTCGAGCACGCTCAGGCAGACGGCCAGGCGCTCGGGGTCGATTCCCGGGCCGTAGTCCTGGTTTTCTTCGGTCACCGTCATGGCCCTCTGCCGTTCCTCGCCGCTGCTGCTGTGGGTGTCGTCGCTGTCGAAGACGCAACTTTACGGAGCGGGGGGCCGCCCCTCCAAACCCGTCCGGGGAGGGTGGTCGAAGACACAGTCGCCGCACAGCCCTCCGCCGGGGGCGCGGTAGTAGAGGCAGCAGGTGGCGCGGCGCAGCCGGGGGCCGCGGACGGTGCCGGCGAGGTCGGGGTGGTCGAGGAGGCCGCCCACGAGGACGGCTGCCCGTTCGGCGACCTCGGGGCGCCCCCGGGCCATGGACCAGCGGACGATCTCGCGCAGGGCCCCGGCGAGTGCGGAGCCCGCGTTGCCCCACAGGAGCCGGGGGGAGATCCGGCCGTCCCGGCGCAGGGCCGCGTGGAGCGGGACGAGGTGGCCTTCCTGGACGGCGGCGCGAAGGTCGGCGACGGTGGCGGGGCGGGTGGCCGTGCCGGACCACCACAGGTCGTCGGGTGCGGTGAGGCCGCCGTCCCAGTGCAGCTCGGCCGGGTCGAGGCCCGGGAAGCGGCCGTGCAGCGCGGCCGGGCCAAGCGCGGTCGACCAGAGCCGGGCGGCGAGGCCGAGGTGGGCGACGGAGGCGGCGACCCGGCGCTCGGGGACGCGGAGGCGCGTGGCGACGACGTTCACGCGGGCGGTGAGGGCGTCGTCCTGCCCGGCGTACAGCTCGGCGAGGGGGCGGTGGGCGCCGCCGGGTACGGGTGTGTCGGAGCGGGGCCGGGGGCCGTCGGGGGCAGGTGTGGCGCCGTCAGGGAGACGCGGGCCCGCGGGGACGGGCGGCTCGGTGCGGAGGGCGAAGAAGCCGCCCATCGACCCGCTCTCGTCGAGATCCACCCCGTACCCCCGTCGTCGCGCGGCCCCTCGGACCGCTCTTGGCCAAGGGTTGGTCATGGGTGGACCAAGCCGATCCCCCGCCCCAGCGCACACCGTAACGCTCGGGGCATGACTCTTCCGACGTCCTCCTCACCGTCCGCCGCCGACTCGGCCTCCCCGTCCTCCTCGGCCTCCTCGCCCGCCGCGTCCCGGTCCGGCACCGTGACCGGCCGCCGCGGGGTCCTCGCGCTCGGCCTGGCCGCGCTCGCCTCGGGCTCCGCCGTCCCTCCGGCGCTCGCCGCCCCGCAGCCGGGCCGTCCCACCCCGGACCCCCGGCCGAGCGGGCCGAGCGCGCAGCCGGGGCGTGCGGGGCTGTCCGGGCAGCCGGGGCCCGCGCGGGCGCTCGCGCTGCTGCGCGCGGGCAACGCCCGCTTCGCGGCCCTGCGGCAGGCCCATCCGCACGAGGGCGCGGACCGGCGGGCGGCGGTGGCCGTGGCACAGCACCCGTTCGCCGTCGTACTGGGCTGCGTGGACTCGCGGGTCCCGCCGGAGCTGGTCTTCGACCAGGGCCTCGGGGACCTCCTGACGATCCGCTCGGCCGGGCAGGCCCTGGACGAGGCCGTGCTCGGCTCCGTCCAGTTCGGCGTGGAGGAGCTGGACGTCCGGCTGGTCGTGGTCCTCGGCCACGAGCGCTGCGGAGCCGCGTCGGCCGCCGTGGAGCACATACGGACCGGCGCTCCGGCGACCGGGCACCTGGCGCGGGTGGTGGAGGAGCTCGCCCCTGCGGCCCGGGAGACCCAGGGGCTGCCGGGCGACTGGGTGGAGAACACGGTCCGGGCGAACGTGGACCGGGTGCGGCGACGGCTGGCTCGGGACGCGGCCTTCTCGGAGGCCGTGATCGTGGGTGCCCGTTTCGACCTCGACACCGGAAAGGTCGCCTTCCACCCGTTCTGACCTGCCCGGTCGTACACCTGGGGGCGTACGCGTACGGCACGTACTGCGTCGGCGGTACGAGGAAAGGGGTTCCGGGGAACGACGACGCGGGCGCCCGGAAGAGAGATCGTGGAAGGTATGAGCCCCCTCGTGCTGTCCGTGCTCCTGTCCCTGGTCTCCGCCGTGGCCTACGCCGCCGCGGCGATCGTGCAGGAGCGGGTCGCGGCCGCCGCCCCCGGCCTGCGCTACGCGCCGCTGCGCGACGCGGCCTGGTGGGGCGCCGTCCTGCTGAACGGCCTCGGGGCGGCGCTGCACGTGGCGGCGCTCGCGTACGGACCGCTCAGTCTGGTGCAGCCGCTGGGCGCCCTCACGATCGTCTTCGCCCTGCCGATGGCGGCCCTGTTCGTCGGCCGCAGGGCCGGCGGCCGGGCCTGGCGCGGCGCGCTGATGGCCACCGTCGGGCTGGCGGGCCTGCTGAGCCTCACGAGCGGCTCGGACACCCGGCTGCCGGCCGACGGGCAGCGCTGGCTGCTGGTCGGCGTGACCGCCGGGGTCGTCGCGGCCCTGTTCGCGGCCGCCCACGCCGCCCGCCGCTCGGCGCTGCGCGGGGTGCTCCTGGCGGCGGCCGCGGGCGTCGCCTTCGGAATCGCCTCGGTCGCGACCAAGGCGGTGGCGGAGGAGTGGACGCCTGAGGCACCGCTCGCCGAGTGGCCGGGGCTGCTCGTCCTCTCGGCGCTCGCCGTGACGGGCCTGCTGCTCTCGCAGGCCTCGTACCGGGGGGCCGGGCTCGCCGCGCCGCTGGCCACGGTCACCGTGGTGAACCCGGTCGTCGCGGCGACGGTCGGGCTGACCCTGTTCGGTGAGAGCTTCCGGTACGGCGCCGCGGGCACGGTCGCCGCGCTGATCTGCGGCGCCGTCGCGGCGGGTGGACTCGTGCAGCTGACCGTGGACCGCCTGGCGACGGCCCGTACGTCGTCCCCGGCGGGGGCCGGGGACGGCGGGGAGGCGTCAGATGGTGACTCCGCGGGCCCTGAGATACGCCAGGGGGTCGATGTCGGAGCCGTACCCGGGACCGGTGCGGATCTCGAAGTGGAGGTGCGGTCCCGAGCTGTTGCCGGTCGATCCTGAGCGTGCGATGCGCTGGCCGCCGTGGACGCGCTGGCCCTCGCGGACGGAGAGCGCGGAGAGGTGCGCGTACTGGCTGTAGCGGCCGTCGTCGTGGCGCAGCACGATCTGGTAGCCGTACGCCCCCGCCCAGCCGGCCGAGACGACCCGGCCGTCCGAGACGGCCCTGACGGAGGTGCCGGTGGGCACGGGGAAGTCGACGCCGGTGTGGTAGCCGCTGGACCAGGAGGAGCCCGCGGTGCGGTAGCGGGTGCCGATCCCGGCGGAGACGGGGGCCGCGTAGCGGTCCTCGCGGGGCTGGGCGGCGGGCTTCTGCTGCGGGGCGGGGCGCGGGGTCGTCCGGGTGGTCGGCTTCGCGGCGGGCTTCCTGGACGGCTGCGCGGTCGGCTTCTTGGACGGCTTCGTGGAGGGGGTCCCGGCGGACGAGGGCGCGGGGCGGGGCGCCGGTCTCGTGGACGGCCGGGTCGTGGGCGGGGCGGAGGGTCGGCCGTCGGCCCGGGGCGGTGTCACGGCGGGCTTGGCGGCAGGCTTGGTGGCGGGTTTCGCGACGGGCTTGGGCGCCTGCTTCTGCGCGGTCCTCGCGGGCGGTGCGGCGATGCGGAGGGTCAGGCGCTGGCCCGGGTGGATGAGGTCGGGGTCGTCGCCGACGACGGTCCGGTTGGTGTCGTACAGGCCTTTCCAGCCGCCCCGTACGCGTTCCTCTCTCGCGATCTTGGAGAGGGAGTCGCCCCGTGCCACCGTGTACATCTCCCGGACGGTGGGGACGTCGGTGGGTGCGGCGCTCCTGGTCCGGTCGGGTAAGGCGCGCTGGGCGGGCAGCGAGGCGGTCCGCGGGGCGTTCCCGGCGGTCCGGTCCCCGGTGCCGGGCGCCGCGTCACCGCGGGCGAGACCGGCGCGGGGCGCGCAGGAGGGCCAGGCGCCCGGCCCCTGGCCCTTGAGGACCCGCTCGGCGACGGCGATCTGCTGGTCCTTGGAGGCGAGGTCGGCGCGCGGGGCGAAGTCCCGGCCTCCGTACCGCTCCCAGGTGGACTGGCTGAACTGGAGTCCGCCGAAGTAGCCGTTACCGGTGTTGATGCGCCAGTTGGAGGAGGACTCGCAGGCCGCGACCTTCTCCCACACGTCGAGCGAGGCGGCCTCGACGGCTCCGGCCCCGATGAGTGGCAGCGCCATGCCGGCGCCGCCGACGGTGGCGGTGAGCGAGGCGCGGTTGACGCGGCTCGGCTGGTGGCGGCGGTGACGTCCGCGTACGGCCATGTGGCCCCCCTTGAACACAGCAGCGGCGGTCCAAGTTACGGGGGGCGCACGCTGCGTGACAAGGGGCGTACGGGATCTCAAGGGCCTTGCGTCAGCCGGGTGATGACGGGGGGCGGCCACTCGCGGGGCCCGGCTGGGGCTGAGGCTCGGGTTCCGGTACGGGCGGGACGGGCGGCGGCGCCGGGACCGGCCCGGGTCCCGGAGCCGGCTCCGGGTTGGGCGGGACCGGGACCGGGTCGGGCGGCGGTACGGGCGGCGGCCCCGGGTGCGGGGGTGGTACGGGCGAGGGCGGCTGCGGTGCGGGAATCGGCGGCTGGGTCATCACGAACCTCTCGTTCGACGGCTCCTCGGGGGCGGTCCCCCGCCCCCCGACCCTTCCAGGGTGGCCCGGCCGAGCGGCGGACGCCCGCCGGACCCCGCCCTTCGGGGGGGGTTGCCCGGCCGGCGCGGCCGTGCCGGATCAGTGCGCGGCGGGCACGGCGTGCGGCGGGCGCACGGTGTCGGTGCCGGGCACGGCGGCGGAGGCGTCGCTGCCGAGCTCCACGATCCGGTTGTCACCGTCGACGTGCACGACGCGCGGCACGAACGACCGGGCCTCCGCGTCGTCGACCTGCGCGTAGCTGATGAGGATCACGAGGTCCCCGGGGTGCACGAGATGGGCCGCGGCACCGTTGATGCCGATCACGCCGGAGCCGCGCTCGCCCTCGATGACATAGGTCTCGAGACGGGCGCCGTTGTCGATGTCGACGATGTGCACCAGCTCGCCGGGCAGCAGGTCGGCGGCCTCCATGAGGTCGGCGTCGACGGTGACGGAGCCGACGTAGTGGAGGTCGGCCTGGGTGACGGTGGCCCGGTGGATCTTGGACTTGAACAGAGTACGCAGCACTTTGGACTCCTGTGAGACGGCTCCCTGCCTGCTTCGTGCAGGTCAAGGGCGTCGTCGACTGTACACCGACACCCTTGTCCGAGGGATGTGAGGAACATCGCCCGGATCGGGCCGAGGAGGTTCTGACCTGCGCTTTCACACGGCCCGTACCGGAGGTGCGCGGCGGGAGGCCGAGGCGTGGGAGCGGTCCGCCGGGGTCCGCCGTGTCCTTCGCCGATGAGATGCGGACGCCGTCCCCTCCGGGCAGAGTGGGGAAGGACCTGTTCGTACCGAGGGCTTCCGCGTGGTCCCGCGTGCTGGAGACGGGACGGACCGATGCGAGGATTGTCGTGACGTCGGAGTGATCGATGTTCCGCAGACGGCCGGCCGGCAACAGCGAGGACCTTCTGGTCCGGCTCGGGGCGCTGACCGCCAGGGCGCGCGAGTTGGCCGAGACGCAGCGGTCCCGTGTCGAGCTCGCCGTGGCCCTGCAGCGCGGCATGCTGCCCTCGGACCTGCCCCGCTTTCCGGGCGCCCGGCTCGCCGTCCGCTACGAGCCCGCCAACCACGGGCTCAACGTGGGTGGTGACTGGTACGACGCCTTCGCCCTGCCCGGGGGGCTGATCGGCATGTCCATCGGCGACGTGCAGGGGCACAACATCGAGGCGGCCGCCTTCATGGGACAGGTCCGTGTGGCCCTGCGCGCGCTGGCGTCCGTCAGCGGAGACCCGGGAGAGCTGCTCGGCCGCACCAACGACCTGCTGATCTCGCTGGGCGCCGACCTCTTCGCCACCTGCACCTTCCTCCGGCTCGACCCCGCCGCCGGCACCCTGGAGTGCGCGCGGGCCGGCCACATCCCCCACATCTGGGCCACCTCCGACGGCCGCTCCGGCATCGACGACAGCGAGGGCGGGCCTCCGCTCGGGGTGCTCAGCGGCGTCGACTACCCGGCCACGCGCCACCGGCTCACCTCCGACGGTGTCTTCGTCCTCCTGACCGACGGGGTGGTGGAGGGGCCCTCGCTCCACGTCGACGAGGGGCTGGACCGGGTGACGAGGCTCGCCGGGATCACCGCCGTCGCCGGGCTGGACGTCGACGCGCTCGCCACCGCCGTCATGAAGCTGGCGGCCACGGTGGGGCACGAGGACGACGCGGCCGTCCTGGTCGTCGGTCATGACGGCGGTCCTGCCCGTCCGGCGGGCGAGGAGTGAGGGGGGCTCGCCTCGGGCCGGGTCGGTTCTCGGGCCGGGTCGGCCCACCGACCGGCCGGGACCGTGCCCTGCGGCGGCGCCCGACACGCTGGGGTCCTTGCCCGGTCATGGCGGCCCGGCCGGTGTCTGATGGTGGACGTGTTGGCTCTTCGGCAGTTCCGGCCCTCCGTGCAGGCGGCTCTGATGTCGCTGGCCGTGACGGTGTGCTACTACGCGGCCGGACGCCTCGGCCTGATGGGCCGCCTCGTCGTCGAAGGCGTGGTGGCCACCCCCATCTGGCCGCCCACCGGCGTCGCCGTCGCCGCCCTGCTGCTGCTCGGCGCGCGGGTCTGGCCCGGGATCGCCCTCGGTTCCTTCCTCGTCATCGCCTCCCTCACCACTCCGGGGGCCACCACCGTGGTCACCGTGGTGAGCAACACCGTCGCGCCGCTCTGCGCCTTCCTGCTGCTGAAACGGGCCGGCTTCCAACGCGACATGGCGCGGCTGCGGGACGGACTCGCCCTGGTCTTCCTCGGCGGGTTCGGCGCCATGCTGATCAGCGCGAGCGCGGGGGTCGGACTGCAGGTGGCGAAAGGCTCCCTCAGTACGAGCGAGTTCTGGCCCGTCTGGCTGGCCTGGTGGGTGGGCGACACGATGGGGGTGGTGCTCATCGCCCCGCTCCTGCTCGTCCTCGCGGAACCGGCCGGACGGTTGCGGGTGCGGCGCTGGAAGGAGGCGGCCTTTCTGGGGGTGACGACCGTGGCCCTCATGCCCATGGCCGTACGCAGCTCGATGAGCATGCTCTTCCTCGTCTTCCCCCTGCTGATCTGGGCAGCGCTCCGCTTCCAGCTCGCCGGAAGCATGCTGTGCGCGCTCTTCGCCTCCGTGCTCACCACCTTCGAGGCGACCTCCGGGCGGGGCGCGTTCCTCCACCTGACGGACGTCGAGATCATGGCCAAGCTCCAGGCGTTCAACGGCTCCGCCGCGCTGACCGCCCTGCTCCTCGCCGCCGTCATCACCGAGCAGCGCGCGACCCGCCGGTCGGTGCGCCGGGCCTGCCAGGAACTGGCGGAGGTCCTGGAGCACCTTGCGGCGGGCGAACCCTCGCCGGGTGCACCCGGCACCGCCGAGAGCCGGGCGGCCCCACCCGGCGGGCACCGGGATCCGTGAACCCCGCGCCTGAAAGCCGGGGTCCCTCCCGCACGGGCGGCGGAGCCGCTTCGGGCGGACGTCGGCGCCCGCTCCGGTTGCCGCTCCCCTCCGCGTGGGTGAGTTTGGAGTGGGGTCGGACAAGACCGGCCCCACTCCCACTCATCCGTGCCCTCAGGAGGAAACATGGCGCACTCCGAGCAGGACCCGAACCAGCAGGAAGGCCCCCTGGACGGCGGTGCCGACGGCACGCCCGACGTCCACGACGGCGGGGCCGACGGAGGCGCTGACGGCGGCGCCGACGGTGGCGCCGACGGTGGCGCCGACAGCGGAGCCGACGGAGGGGCCGACAGCGGAGCGGAAGGCCCGGCGGACGGCGGCGCGGCCGGGACGCCCGGTGTGCACGACGGCGGTGCGGACGGCGGAGCCGAAGAGGGCGGCGTTTGAGCACCGCTCCGGAAACGCTTCGGGACACGGCCACGGGCTTCGACGGCGGTGTCCTGGAGGCGCGTCTGATCGGCCTCGGCCGCGACGAGTTCGCCCGGGACGTCTGGGGGCGCGCCCCGCTGCTCACCCGGGGAGCCGGCGACTTCTCCGACCTGTTCTCGGCGTCCGCCGTGGACGAGCTGGTCTCCCGACGCGGGCTGCGTACGCCGTTCCTCCGCGTCGCCAAGGACGGCGCCACCGCCCCCGAGTCCTCGTTCACCGCGCCGGGAGGAGTGGGCGCGTCGATCGCGGACCAGGTGGACGACACGGCGTTGTGGCGGAGCTTCGCCGACGGCAGCACCCTGGTCCTGCAGGCACTGCAGCGCACCTGGCAGCCGGTCGGGGACTTCGCCACGCGCCTCGGTACGGAACTCGGCCACCCCGTCCAGGCGAACGCCTACGTCACCCCGCCGCAGAACCGCGGCTTCGACGACCACTACGACGTCCACGACGTCTTCGTCCTCCAGGTCACGGGCGCCAAGCGCTGGATCGTCCACGAGCCCGTGCACCCGGCTCCGCTGCGCGACCAGCCGTGGACCGCTCACCGCGCCGCGGTCGCCGAGGCCGCGCGGGGCGAGGCGTACATCGACGCCGTGCTCGAACCCGGCGACGTCCTCTATCTGCCGCGCGGCTGGCTGCACGCCGCCGAGGCGCTGGGCGCGGTGTCGATCCACCTGACGCTCGGCGTCCACACCTGGACGCGGCACGCGCTGGCCGCGCAACTCGCCGAGTCCGCCCTGGCGTCGCTGCGGGAGGACCTGGAGATGCGCGGGTCCCTCCCGCTGGGCGTCGACGGGCCGGGCGACGAACTCGCCTTCGTACGCCGACGACTCGTCGCCGCGCTCACCGAGGCCGATCCGACTCCCCTGTTCCACCGGGCCCGCCGCGGCCAGGCGCGCCCCGCGCCCCTGGGGCCCCTGGCGCAACTCGGGGCTCTCGACGGCCTCGCCCCCGACTCGCCGGTGCGGCTCCGGGAGGCGTTGGAAGCGCGGCTCGTGGGCCGGCGCCTCGCCACCCGCGTCGGGTGGCTCGACCTCCCGGAGGCGGAACTCCCTTCGACGCTCCGGATCCTCGACGGCGGGACGCACCTCGCCGGCGAGCTCGGTCTCCCCTTCGTCGAACGACTGCTGCGCGCGGGCGTCCTCGTCCCCGCCGGGTCATGAGACGGACCCGATGACGACTCCGGCCCGGTTCCTCTGCTCCGACGCCGCGCGCCTGCGCGGCGACCCGATCGCGGGCACGGCGCCGTACGGCTCGGTCTGGGTCCTCGTCGAGTACCGGGCCGGCTGGCCGTTCAACGGCTTCGACGGCCTTGACCTCGAACCCGGGGTCAAGGCGGGGGTGAACGCCGCCGCACGGGCGGTGCGCGCCCGCGTCCTGCTGATCAGGCGCCACGGCCGCGGCCGCCCGGACGAGCCGCGGCGGTGGGCCGTCCTGCGCTACGACAAGGGCGGCGACCACCGTCAGGAATGGGGGACCTGGGACCGGGACGGGGACCTGGCGGGAATCGTCACCGCCCTGCACGCCCCCGGGGAGCCGGGGCACCCACCCGTCGTCCTCGTCTGCGCCCACGGCCCGCACGACACCTGCTGCGCCCTCCGCGGCCGTCCGGTGGCCCGTGCGCTGAGCGACGGCTGGCCCCGGCTGGTGTGGGAGTGCACCCACGTGGGGGGCGACCGGTTCGCGGCGAACGTCGTCGTCGCGCCCGACGGCGTCTACTACGGCAACCTCGACGCGCCCTCCGCCGTGACGGTGGTCGGCGACCACCTGGCGGACCGCGTCCACGCGGACCACCTGCGCGGGTACACCGACCTCGCCCCGCCCCAGCAGGCCGCCCTGGCCGCGGTGCTCCGCCACGCGGGTCCCTCGGGCCGGCACGACTACGTCGTCGAGGAGACGGTCAGGGACGGTGACCTCTGGCGGGTCCGCGTCGGCGGCCGTCTCACCGGAGCCGGACTGCAGGCCTTCGAGGTCGAGATCCACGCCCGCCGGGCACCCGCCCACCAACTGACCTGCCGCGGCCGGTCCCTCGGCTCGGCGGTGTACTACGACGTCACGTCGCTGCGCGTCGGCTGACCGTCGGCCCGTCACGGCACGGGCAGGGCCTGTTCCGCCCAGATCGTCTTGCCGGCCGGCATGTACCGCGTACCCCAGTGGTCGGTGAGCTGGGCGACCATGAACAGTCCGCGTCCGCCCTCCTCGTCGTTGCCGGCGTAGCGGGCGTGCGGTGAGGTGTGCTGCGAGTCGGAGACCTCACAGATGAGGGAGCGGTCCCGGATCAGGCGCAGACCGACCGTGCCCGAGGCGTGCCGGATCGCGTTCGTGACCAGCTCGCTGACCACCAGCTCCGTGGTGAAGGCCAGATCGTCCAGTCCCCACCGCCCGAGCTGCTCGGCGGCCATCGCACGGGCGCGCGCGACGAGCGCGGGGTCCGGCGGCAGCTCCCAGGCCGCCACCTGGCGTGCGTCCAGCGCACGGGTGCGCACGACGAGCAGCGTCGCGTCGTCCCGCACGTGGTCCGGCACCAGCCGCGCGACGATCTGGGCGCACACCTGGTCCGCCGACGCACCCCGCCGTTCCCCGAGCACCGCCGCCAAGCGGTCCGACCCCGCGGCGACGCCCCGCCCCCGGGCCTCCACGAGGCCGTCGGTGAACAGCACGACCAGGCTCCCGGCGGCGAGCTCCACCTCCGCGCTCTCGTACGGCAGCCGTCCCACGCCCAGCGGGGGTCCTGGCGGCAGACGGAGGAAGCCGACGTCGCCGCGCGGCTGCACCACGGCCGGGGCCGGGTGGCCCGCCGCCGCCCAGGTGCTCGTCCGGGAGGCGGGATCGTAGATTCCGTACACGCACGTCGCTCCCACAGCGCCGGTGGCGTCCGGTCCCTGTCCCTGCGCGTTCTGGTCGGTCGCGTCCTTGCCGACCTGATCGTTCAGCCGGGCCAGGAGTTCGTCGGGCGCGAGGTCCAGCTCGGCCAGGGTGCGCACCATGGCCCGCAGGCGCCCCATGGTGGCGGCGGCCCCCAGCCCGTGGCCGACGACCTCCCCCACGACGAGTCCGACCCGTGCGCCGGACAGCGGAATGACGTCGTACCAGTCGCCGCCGGCGCCGAGGTGGCTGTCGGCGGGCAGGTAGCGGCTCGCCGCCTCGACGGCGCTCAGCTCGGGCAGTGACCGGGGCAGCAGACTGCGCTGGAGCGTGAACGCGGCGGTGTGCTCCCGGCGGTAGCGCCGGGCGTTGTCGACGCACACGGCGGTCCGTGACGCCAGCTCCTCCGCCACCGCCCGGTCACCGTCGTCGAAGGGTTCCGAGTCGCCGCCCCGCACGAAGGTGGCCAGGCCCCAGGGCGTCCCCCGCACGATCAGCGGGACGTAGAGCCGTGTCGGCGCGACCTCGGCGTCCGCGGTCACGCGGCGCCCGGCCAGGCTCTCGGCCTGCGGCGTTCCGGAGGCGTACGTGACCGGCTCGCCCACCCGGGAGGGTTCCCCGTCGGAGTCCGCCACCCGGACCAGGTCCGACGCCGAGACGGGCCTCGGTTCCTCTCCGGCGAGCACTTCGGCGGCCAGGTCCACCAGCACGGCGTCGGCGTACCGCGGCACGGCGGTCTTGGCGAGCTCCGCCGCCGTTCCGGACGGGTCGAGCGACGCGCCGATCCGCGCACCGGCCTCGGCGAGGAGCGCGAGGCGCTGTTGCGCGCGGTAGTGGTCGGTGACGTCGATGGACTGCTCGCACACCCCCACCGGCTCGCCCCTGCCGTCGAGGAGCCGGAAGTAGGACGAGGACCAGACGTGCTCGCGGCGCGGGTCGGCCGGGGCCCGGCCCCGGAAGTGGACGTCGATGACCGGTTCACCGGTGTCGAGGATCTGCTGGACGAAGTCCTCGGGCGGTGCCAGGTGCTGGGTGGTGAGGACGTCGCCGGGGAAGAGTTCGGTCATGGAGCGGCCCAGGGACGCCGTGAGGTCGCCGCCGAGCTCCCGGACGCTGGACGCGTTGGCCCACAGCAGGCGCGCGCCCGGGCCGTAGATCGTCAGTGTCACGGGCGACTGGGTCACGAGCCCCTGCAGCATCGCCTGCCGGGTCTCCCACCAGCGGAGTTCCTCGAGCTCGGCCGCCAGGAGGACGGCGGCGGGGGCCCGGCCGGTGGGGTCCTCTTCCGCTCCGGGGACCAGGGGGCGCAGCGTCAAGGCCACCCGTACGGTGCCTCCGTCGCGGTGGCGCACGTCCACGACGGCACTGCGCGTCCCGTCGAGCCGCAGCCGCCGGCCGGGCCGCCGCCCGTCCGGTCCGTGGCGGTCGGCGGGCGGGGTGACGAGCAGGTCGGCCGCGCGGCGCCCCACGACCTGCGCGGCGGAATACCCCAGGAGGGCCTCGGCCTCACGGCTCCACCCGACGAGCACTCCGTCCGCGGCGACCAGGGCGAAGGCCGCCGGGGGCGGACCGAGCCGCCCGTCGTCGTCCGCCCCGCCGGGAGGAGTGAAAGCTAGCCCTTCCATGGTCCCATCATCCTTCCGAGCGGTCGGGACCGCAGTCCGCTCCCCCTCGGCTCCGGCACGCCCCTCGATGCGCGGGCGGTACGGAGGCGAGACACCCTCTCAGGACGAGAGCGGGCGCGTCGAGCAGTCCGCCAGGGCGCTGCCCCGCGCGGCTCGCCACCGCGGGGCGGAGGTCGGGCGGCGGCAGGCCGTGCGTTGGACGGCGAGGGCGATGCCGGCGACGAGGAGGGAGACGGCGGGGCCGACGAGGAGGGCTGCGGGGCCGCCGTCCGTGAGGAACCGTCCGCCGAGGTAGCCGAGCCCGACGGTGTACGAGACGAAGAGCGCCTCCGCGATGCCGGCGCCGAGCAGATAGCCGCGCAGGGGGAAGCCGACGAGGCCGGCGGTGAGGGCTCCGATGCCCCGCCCGGTGGGGACGAAGCGCAGGCCGATCACCGCGGGCACGCCGTACAGGTGGAGCCGGTGGGCGACCCACTCCAGGGTCGAGCGCCGTCGGGCGTCCCGCGAGAGCCAGCCGAGGGCCCGTCCGCTGGACCGGCGTCCGGCCCAGAAGACGGCGAGGTCGCCGAGGACGGCGCCCACGAGGGGGACGGCGATCAGGAGCGGCAGGTTCAGGTCGCCGGTGGCGGCGAGGGCGCCCGCGCCCGCGAGCGCCGCGGAGTTGGGCACCATGGGTGGCGCGGTGACCAGGAAGAGCAGTGCGTAGATCCAGTACGCACCGTCCATACCGATCGACTCCCCTCGGGTCTCGCGCGCCTCGGCCGCCTCCGCGAGCGTCGGCCGTCCTCGTGTACGTCGGCCGTCCCCCCGTGCGCCGGCCGTCTCGTACAGACGCTGGCAGGTGTCACCGGGACGTGCAACGGCTGACGGGCGAAGCCGGGGGGAAATCTACGGGACGGCGCGTACGGGGCGCGTGACCGTGTCGGTCGTTCGGGTGCCCGTCACCGGGGGGCGTTGACGGCGAGGAGGCGGCGGGTGCGGGGGCTGGCGTTGGTGAGGGTGAGGGGGATGCCCAGGCTGTCGCACATGCGGTGGGCACGGGCGAGCGCGCTCAGGGTGGCGGGGGCGGGGTCGGTGGCGGGGAGGGCGACGACGACCCGGGCGGGGCGGTGGGTCTGGACGAGGAGCTGGATCTGGAGGGCGGCCGCCGCCCGGTTGGTGACGTCCAGTTCGTGGCCGATCTCGACGTGCAGGACGTCGTGGCGAACGGCGTGGCTGATGAGCATGGTGTCCCTCCGCGCAGGACGTCGAAGGCCCGCGGACCTGTGCGGCGCGGGCACGTTCGTCCGAGGATGCCACGACGGCCCTCGTGCGGCGCTCAAGCACGGCGTGACACCGCCGATGACCTGCGGTCACCCGGGTGCGGGGCGTTGACGGCGGCCCGCTCGCGCCCCGCTCGGCGGGCCCGTCCGCCGACCGGTCGGCGGACAGTCGGTGGCCGGTCGGCCGGAGGGGTGAGGCGGTGCGGCGGCCGACGTAGGGTGGTGCGGGCCGGGAGCGACCGGTCGAGATCTCGCACACGACCTCATGAACAAGGCGGTACGCATGTCCCGGTTCGACCTGCCCCTCGATCAGCTCCGTAGCTGGCGCAGCACGTCGGTGGAGCCCGAGGACTTCGACTCCTTCTGGGCGAAGACCCTCGACGAGGCGCGCGGCCACCAACTGGACGCCCGCTTCGAGCGCGTCGAGACGGGGCTCACGACGGTGGAGGCGTACGACGTGACCTTCGCCGGCTTCGGCGGGCAGCCGGTCAAGGGGTGGTTCGTCCTTCCGGCGGGGACCACCGAACCGCTGCCGGTGATCGTCGAGTTCCTCGGGTACGGCGGCGGGCGCAGCCTCGCGCACACCCATCTGCTCTGGGCCTCGGCCGGGTTCGCGCACTTCGTGATGGACACCCGCGGGCAGGGCAGCGGTTGGGCGACCGGTGACACCCCGGACCCGGTGGGCAGTGCTCCCGCCGCGCCCGGCCACATGACGCGCGGCATCGAGGACCCGTACGCGTACTACTACCGCCGGCTCTACACGGACGCGGTGCGCGCGGTGGAGGCCGCGCGCTCGCATCCGCTGGTGGACGCGTTCCGGACGGCCGTGACCGGGGTGAGCCAGGGCGGCGGCCTCACGGTGGCCGTCGCCGGGCTGGTGCGCGACCTGGTGGCGGTGGCTCCGGACGTGCCGTTCCTGTGCGACTTCCCGCGCGCCGTGACGGTGACCGAGCGCAGGCCGTACCGGGAGATCGCCATGTACCTGGCCGCCCACCGGGGCCGGGTGCGGCAGGTGCGGGAGACGCTCGCCTACTTCGACGGCGTGCACTTCGCGGCCCGCGCGACGGCGCCCGCGCTGTTCTCGACGGCGCTGGAGGACCAGACGTGCCCGCCGTCGACGGTGTTCGCGGCGTTCAACGCGTACGCGGAGGCGGACAAGGCCATCGAGGTGTACGAGTTCAACGACCACGAGGGCGGCGGCCCGTTCCAGCAGGAGCTCCAGCTCCGCTGGCTGCCGGAGCGCCTGCGCGGCTGAACCGACGGGGGCGCCTGCGCGGCTGAACCGACGGGGGCGCCTGCGCGGCTGAACCGACGGGGGGCGCCCGGCCGGTCAGGCGGGGCGGCTGCGCAGGGCCGCCTCGTAGGCCTCGTCGGGGTCGAGGCGGCGCAGCTCCTCGGCGATCAGCTCTGCGGTGGTGCGCACCTTCAGGGCGAGCACGCGGTTCGGCTGGCCGGGGATCGCGAGCCGGGCCGTGGGCCCCTCGGGGCGGTCGATGCGGATCTCGCCGTCGGCCGTGCCCATGCGGACCGCCGTGACGACGGGGCCGTCGGTGACGACCCGGTCGACCGGGACGCCGAGCCGGACCTCGAACCAGCGGGCGAGGAGTTCGGCGCTCGGGTTCTCGGCCTCGCTCTCGACGGTGGCCGAGGTCACCGCCAGGGGGGCCTGGTCGAGCGCGGCGGCCAGCATCGAGCGCCAGGGGGTGAGCCGCGTCCAGGCGAGGTCCGTGTCCCCCGGGGCGTACGAGGCGGCGCGGGCGTCCAGGGCGCCGAGCGGGTCCTCGACGGCGTACATGTCGGTGATCCTGCGCTGGGCGAGCGAGCCCAGCGGGTCCTTGGAGGGCACCTCGGGGGCGTCGACGGGCCACCAGACGACGACGGGCGCGTCGGGCAGCAGCAGCGGCAGGACCACGGAGTCGGCGCGGGCGCCGAGTTCGCCGTGGAGGCGCAGGACGACCGTCTCGCCGGATCCCGCGTCGGTGCCCACCCGGACCTCGGCGTCGAGCCGGGTCTCGTGGCGCTCGCGTGGCGAGCGGGCGTGGCGCTTGATGACGACGAGCGTGCGGGAAGGGTGTTCCTTCGAGGCCTCGTTGGCGGCCTTGACCGCGTCGTAGGCGTTCTCCTCGTCGGTGACGATGACCAGCGTCAGGACGACTCCGGCGGCGGGGGTGCCGACGGCTCTGCGGCCTTGCAGGATCGCCTTGTTGATCTTGCTGGAGTTGGTGTCCGTGAGATCGATCTTCATGCCCGGCGCCCGTCCCTTCCTCTGCGGCGAGCCTAACGCGCCCGCGCGTCGGGCGCGTGCGGTCCCCTGGTACGGGGGTGGTCAGGCGGTACGGGGATGGTCAGGCGGGCTCGGCACCGGCGGCCCCACCGGTCGTGCCGGCCGTCGACTCGCCCTCGGGGGAGGCCCCTTCGTCGGCGGTGGACCCCGCGGACTGGGCCTCGGCCCGGCGGCCGACCACGGCCGCCGCGGCGAGCGCGGTGCCGATGAAGGCGGTGGCCACCACCCAGGGGCGGTCGAGGACGTGTCCGGTGGCGTGGTCGAGGGAGTAGCGCCCGGCGCCCGTGACGCCGATGGCGGCGGCGGTGAAGCCGAGGAACGCGGGGTACTCGTAGCCGCCGCCCTGGGCGAAGAACCCGGCCGGGGCGTGGACGGCGACGGCGCCCGCCATCGCGCCCGCGGCGGCGGCTCCGGCGGCGGGGGTGGCGAGGCCGAGGGCGAGCAGCGCGCCGCCGCCGGCCTCGCCGAGCCCGGCGGCGACGGCGCTCTGCCGGCCCGGCGAGAAGCCCATGGCCTCCATGGCCTTGGAGGTGCCCTGCAGGCCGCCGCCGCCGAACCAGCCGAAGAGCTTCTGGGTGCCGTGCGCGGCGAGGACGGCGCCGGTGCCGACCCTCAGCACGAGCAGCCCGAGGTCGCGTCGGTTGAGGTGGGCCATGGGGTTCTCCAGGTGCGGGAGGGGACGCGTACGTCGTCCACTCTCCGCCCCCGCCGTCGTCACCGCCGCCCGGGCGGCGGCCCCGGTACTCCACTTGAGTCACGTCGCACGGCGGGGGCCCGCCGGCGTCGGTGCGCCCGGGCGCCCCTCGCCCGTCCGACGTCGTCACGGCGTCCGGGCGGGCGGCGGGTGCCCCTGACGTGTGCGCTACATTTTGCCGGTCCTTGACCGCCGATCCTCGCGATCGCCACCTACCTCCGGAGCCGGCATTCCATGAGCGACATCGTCAACGGCCTCGGCCGGGCCACCGCCTACGGCGCCCTCGGCGTGGTGCTGCTCATCCTCGGCATCGTCCTCGTGGACCTGCTCACCCCCGGCAAGCTCGGCCGGCAGATCTGGGAGGACCGCAACCGCAACGCCTCGGTCCTGCTGAGTTCGGCGCTGCTCGGCATCGGCGGCATCGTCTTCACCTCCATCTGGACGACGTACGACAACTTCGGCAAGGGCCTGGTCTCGACCGCCGCGTTCGGTCTGCTCGGCCTGGTCCTGATGGCCGTGGCGTTCCTGGTGGTGGACCTGGTCACGCCGGGCAGGCTCGGCGCCACCCTCGTCGACCCGGAGCCGCACCCGGCCGTCTGGGTGACCGCGTCCTGCAACCTCGCGGTCTCGGCGATCGTCTCCGCCTCCATCGCCTGAGGCCCGCCCCCGGGCGCTTCACGTGCCGACGCCCACCCCGGGCGCCTGCCCGGGCGCTCACCGCGGGGCCGTGACCGGCTCCACCTCCAGGAAGCGGCGCCCGCGCGGCCCCCGGTAGAGCAAGGCCTCCCAGCCGAGCCGCTCCAGGGCCCGGACGCATCCGGCGAGCGCGGTCGCCTCCTCCTGGGCGGCCCCGCCGCCGGGCGGACCCAGCCACTCCACCACGGTGGTGCCGGGACGCTCCCCCGCCGTGACCCGGTATCCGGTCGCGGTGCGCTCCCCCGCGGAATCCACGGCCGAGGGCGCGAAGCCGCCCGCCTCGAGGGCCAGGGCCACGGCCCGCACGGGCTGTCTGCGCTCCCACTCGGCCGGTACGGCAGCGGGGTCGCCGCCCGTTCCGTTGGTCAGCCGCCGGATGCCGAGCAGGCCGTCGAGGGCGGCGCGGACCTCTCGCGCCCGCTGCTCGGCGTCGGGCGGCAGCGGCGGCCCGTCCCCGGTGGCCGCCTCGAACACGCCCTTCTCCGCCGGGCCACCGGGCCGCTCGGGGCGCCGCGGCCGTTCGGGCGTGGTCACAGGAGCCGCCTGATGTCGCCGCGCACGCGGTAGAAGCCGCCCGCGGCGGCGTGCAGGGCGTCGACGACGTACCGCGCGCCGGGCTCCCTGACGGCTCTCGGGAACTGCACGTTCCACGCGGGGTCGTAGCCCTGGGAGACGACACGGACGCGGGTCCTGCCCGACTCCTGGACGCACTCGACGACGATCGACCCCGCCGGGGCGTCGCTCAGGGTGGTGACGGCGGCGGCCGTCGTCGCCGGCTCGTACGTGGGCAGCGCGGCGGCGAGCTTGATGTCACGGGCCACCGGGACCGTGCCCTCCTGGGCGGCCCGGACGGCCGCCTCGCTCGCGTCCACGCACACCAGGGAGCCGTCGGTGGTGACGAGGTAGAGCCGCTCGTCGCGGTACTGCATGGAGAGCGCCGAGCCGCCTCCCGTGCCGAGCTTCCAGAGGCGGGTGCCGTCCTCGGCGAAGCAGTAGACGGAGGAGGACGAGTCGGCCGCGAAGACGAACCGCCCGCCCGGGGAGGTGGCGCAGGAGTAGACCGGGCTGTCGCAGGCGTACACGGCCTCGACCCGGCCGTCCTTCTTGGCGAGTCGCTGGACCTTCTTGCGGGACGTGCCCGCGTAGACGGCGGTCGCCTCCTGCCAGCCGAAGAGGACGCTGCCCTCGGTCGCGGTGTGCCAGAGTTCGCCGCCCCCGTCGGGCGCGTGGGCCGCGACGCCGCGCGTGTCGCCGTAGTAGACGGCGTCGCCGTCGGCGCGGACCATCCAGGCGTGCTCGCCCTGGCCGCCGCGCGCCCACTGGTGCTCGTCCTCGTGGTCGATGACGGTGAGCCGGCCCGAGCGGTCGGCGACGTGGAGCACGCCCTCGTGGATGTCGAGCCAGAAGATGTCGACGTCGGTGGCGATGTCGTAGGCGGCGAAGGGCAGCTTCGACGAGAGGTCGTAGACCTTGCCGTCGTCACAGCCCGCGTAGATCCAGAAGTCGTCCGCTACCAGGCACTTGACGCCGTCCGGCAGGCCGAAGCGGGCCCGGACCTCGCCGGAGTGGTCCAGCGTGAAGACGTCGCCCGCCTGGTTGCCCACCCAGCAGCGCTCGTCGTCGACGTGGACGCCGAACGCGGCGGAGCCGGTCCGGAACCGCCAGAGCACCGGGGCGACCGCGCGGGCCGTGGAGGGAGCGGAGGTGACCGCCCGGCGCGTGACGGCCCGGGCGGCGCGCTGTCCGCGCACCGCGGGGGCGTAACCCTTGCGGACCTTCTCCCCGATCTTCTTGGCCGCGGCGGCCTGCGCCTTCTCCTGGCTGGGGAAGGACGAGCGCTGCGTCTGGCCGTCCGCGCCGATCCGGCCGTAACGGACCGCCACGTCCAGTCCGTCGACGGTCACTTCGTAGAACTTGTGGGCACCGCCGCCGTCCTGGGACAGCTCCAGATAAGTCGTCGTCATGTCGAGAACGGTAGGTCCCGCCACTGACAACGGCTCCGATCGGGGGCCCGGCCGGCCCGGGCCGAACGGCTCGCGCGGCTCCTCGCGGCCCGGGACGGCGCCGGTCTCCTCGTACGGCTTTCGTACGGCTTCACGGGGTACGACGAACGGCCCGGTTCCCGGCCACGCGCTCGATCCAGGCGGTGAGGTCGGCGACGACCTCGTCCCTGTTGGTCTCGTTGAGGACCTCGTGGCGGGCGCCGGGGTAGCTGCGGTACGTGACGTCGTCGAGCCCGGCCCTGCGGTAGCGGGCGACCAGCAGGTCGCTCAGCGAGAGACGGGCGTTCAGGGGGTCGCGGTCGCCGACGAACACGTACAGCGGCAGTCCGGCCGGGATGCCCTCGGGGGCGGCGAGCCGGGCGGCGGCGGCGCCCATGTCGGCCATGCCCCGGCCGTCGGCGGCGAAGCCGCAGAGGGGGTCCGCGAGATAGGCGTCGACCTGCCGCTCGTCCCGGCTGAGCCAGTCGGCCTCGGTGCGGTGGGGTGCGAAGGGCGCGTTGAAGGCGTCGAAGACGCCGCCACCGCCCCGGCCCGCTGCGGCGCCGTCGCTGTCCGTGGCGTCGGCGTGTGCGGCGTCGGCGCGGGCCGCGTCCTGCGTGCGCTCCGCGGTGGCGCGGCGGGCGGCGTGGGCCAGGCCGGTGAGGAGGCCGTCCACCGCCGTGGTGCCGGAGAGGGCGACGCCGTCGACGAGTGCGGCGTGGTCGAGCAGGTACTGCTGGGCGGCGAAGGAGCCCATGCTGTGGCCGAGGAGGATCACGGGGACGCCGGGGTGGCGTTCGCGGGCGATGCGGGTGAGCGCGGCCATGTCCTCGACGAGCAGGTTCCAGCCGTCCTCGCCGAGGTGGCCGGGGCCCGCGTGCATGCTGAGCCCGTGGCCGCGGTGGTCGCCCGCGTAGACGGCGTGACCGAGGCCGGCGAGGTGCTCGGCGAGGTGTGCGTAGCGACCGGCGTGCTCGCCCATGCCGTGGGCGATCTGGACGACGCCGCGCGCCTCGCCGGAGAGCGCCGGCCACTCGTGGACGTGGATGCCGACGCCGTCCCGGGAGGTGAAGGTGAACATGCGACTCCTGACTCCAGAGGGGCGGCTCCGGTGGTTCCCGCCGCCTCGGTGGCCACCGGGCCGCTCCGCGGGTGCCGCCGGATGCCGCGGCGGGGTACGACCGGGCCACCGGCCACCGCCCGTGGACCCGACGCCGGGGCGGCGACGCCACGGTAGCGGCGGTCGACTCGACCGGACACCGCCGTCGTGGAGTGATCCTCGTCTCCCGCGCGTGAGGGCCCCACGAGAGCACGGGCGCCGCCACGACGGTGCGTCAGGCCGGTCGGTCCGGGCGCCGCAGGACCCGCGGCTTCGTGAACGCCAGGGGGTCCGCCAGGATGTCGTGGAGGACGAGCGAGGCGGCCCCGCGGGCGGCGTCGGTGGTGGGGGACGCGGGGCGCAGCCGGGGGCCGGTCGGGGACCAGAGGCCCGAGACGACGCGGTCGGCGAGCTCCTCGGCGACGGCCGGGGCCAGCCAGGGCATCAGGCGCGGGTAGATGCCTCCGAGGACGACCGCCTCGGGGTCGAGCAGGTTCACGGCGCCGGAGACGGCGCGGCCGAGCATCCGGCCCGCCTCGGCGAGGGCCGCGAGGGCCTCGGGTTCGGCCGCTCCCGCCCGCCGTACGAGGTCGTCGACGTGGCTCGCCCGGGCCGCCTTCAGGAGCGCCGCCTGGCCCGCGTACTGCTCCAGGCAGCCGCGCGAACCGCAGCGGCAGCGGGGTCCCGCGGCGTCGACGACCAGGTGGCCGATCTCGCCCGCGAAGCCGTGGGCGCCGCGCAGGAGTTCGCCGTTCACGACGATCGCGCCGCCGACGCCGATCTCGCCGGTCAGGTGCAGGAAGGTGCGGACGTCCCCGAGGGTGCCGAACCGGAGCTCGGCGAGGGCCGCCATGTTGGCCTCGTTGTCCGAGGTGACGGGGAGGACCGGACGGTCGCCCGGAGCCGGGGCGGCGGCCACGGAGCCGGGCGGGGCGCTCCGGCCGGGCGCGGCCGTCGGGGCCTGCCCGGCCGTCGGGGCGTGATCCGCGCGTGCCGTCAGGGCCTCGCCGAAGAGACGTTCCGCCGGGACGTCGTGCCAGCCGAGGTTGGGCGCCTGGAGGACGGTTCCGGCCGAGAGGAGGCCGGGAAGTGCGAGGCCCGCGCCGGCGGGGGTGAGGGAGAGCGCGGCGGCCTCGGCGAGGGCGTCCGCGGCGAGGGCGGCGGCGTGGGCGAGGGTCTGCTCCGGGGAGGCGGTGCGGTTGTCCCGGTGCGCCACGCGGCGCACCCGGTCGGTGCCCGTGAGGTCGACGACGCAGACGGTCACGTAGTCGACGTTGATCTCGACGCCGAGCCCGGCCGGGCCGGTGGGGGCGGGTTTGAGGACGGTGCCGGGCCGTCCCGCCTGGCCGCTGAACGTCTTGCCGGACTCGACGAGCAGCCCGAGGTCGAGGAGCTGCTCGACGAGGGAGGAGACGGCGGGGCGGGTGAGACCGACGCGGGCCGCGACGGCCGCCCTGGTCGTCTCGCCCGCCTCGTGGACGGTCCGCAGGACGAGACTCAGGTTGTGCCGCCGGACTCCCGACTTGTCGGCCTTGGGTTCCGTGGGCTGGTTCATGGTGAGCGAGAGCCTAGTCGCCCCTTCGCGACCCCACGCACCCCCCTGGACCCGCCCGTCCCCGGCCGCCGGTTCCTCCATGGTCGCCGGTTCCTCCATGGTCGCCGGTTCCTCCAGGGTCGCCTGGGGTGTCCTGTCGATCAGGCCGGATCAGGGAGCGGCAGGCGGTGGTGCCTCCCGCCCGCGCCGCTGGGCGGCGCCCGACGACCGTCCCGCCTGCTCCCGTCGCGGCACCGGCAACCCCGGCCGCGGTTTCGCCCGCGGGGCCGAGCCGTCGGGCCCGGCCCGCCCCGGCGCCCCACGCCCCCGCCCCTCGCCCGGCTCGGCTCGGCTCAGCTCAGCTCAGCTCAGCAGCGTCGGTGTCGACGCCGCCAGGACGTCGGCGATGCGGTGCCAGGTCTCCTCGTCCCGCGGCAGCGGCGGCACCGGCGTGCCGGTGCCGGTGCCCCAGGTGGTGGCCAGCGCGACGGGGTCCTCCCCGGTGACCGCGCCCGCGGCGAGGGCAGCGGCGCCGAGGGCGACGAGTTCGGTGGCGGCGGGCACGACCAGCGGGCGGCCGGAGAGCCTGCGGACGGTGTCGGTCCAGGCCCGGCCGCGGGCGCCGCCACCGATGAGGCGCAGGGGCCGGTCGCGTACGGCCGGGTCGTCCGGGTCGAGGCCGCAGGCGGCGAGGAGGCCGTCCAGGGCGCGCAGGACCGTGAAGGCGGCGCCCTCGTAGGCGGCGCCGAGGATCGCGCGGGGGTCGGTGTCGTGCCGCAGGCCGGTGACGAGTCCGGCGGCGTGCGGGAGGTCGGGGGTGCGTTCGCCGTCGAGGTACGGCAGGACGACGACGCCCCCGCCCGGTGCGGCGTCCTCGCGGTCCAGGCCGAGGAGCGTGGCGAACCGGTCGACGGCGAGCGTGCAGTTGAGGGTGCAGCCGAGCGGCAGCCGGGTGCCGTCGGTGGCGGCGAACCCCGCGAGGCCGGGGTCCGCCGGGCGGGCGCGGGTGGCGGCGAAGACGGTGCCGGAGGTGCCGAGGCTGACGACCGGGTGGTCGAGGAGTCCGGCGCCGCCGAGGCCGAGGCCGACGGCGGCGGCCATGTTGTCGCCGGTCCCGGCGGCGACCAGGACGGTAGGGGGCAGTCCGAGGGCCTCAGCGGCGGCGGGGGTGAGCGTGCCGACGGGGGTGGCTCCGGTGGGCGCGACGGCGGGGAGCAGGGCCGGGTCGAGGCCGAGCAGGTCGAGGACCTCGGGGTCGTAGGCGCCGTCGGAGGGCCGGTACCAGCAGGTGCCCGAGGCGTCTCCGGGGTCGGTGACGGCCGTGCCGGTGAGGCGCTCGGTGAGGTGGTCGTGCGGGAGGCGGACGCCGGTGGCGGCCTTGGTGTGGGCGGGTTCGTGCTCGCGCAGCCACTGCCACTTGGCGGCGGTCATGGAGGCGACGGGGACGGAGCCGGTGCGCCCGGACCAGGCGGCGGGGCCGCCGAGGCGGGCGGCGAGGGCGGCGGCCTGCGGTGCGGAGCGGGTGTCGTTCCAGAGCAGGGCGGGGCGTGCGGGGCGGCCGTCGGGGCCGAGGACGACGAGGCCGTGCTGCTGTCCGGCGACGGCGAGGGCGGTGACGGCCTCGGCGGGGACGCCCGCGTCCCGTACGGCCGCGCGGACGGCGGTGACGAGCGCGGTCCACCACTCCTCGGGGTCGCTCTCGCGGGCGCCGCCGGTGCCGGTGACGGTGTGCGGTGCGCGGCCGATGGCGAGCAGTTCTCCGGTGTCGGCGTCGACGGCCGCGGCCTTGGTCGACTGGGTGGAGCTGTCCACTCCGATCACGACGGCGCGGGTGGTGCGCACGCCCTCACCTCTTCTCTCCTGCGTCCGGGTCTGGCGCCGCGGGGTCCCGTGGCGTATTAGTTATCTCAGAAAACAAATCTGGCGGCCAGTACCTGGGCGCCCGGCTCACGCGAAGGACATCCCCATGCCGGAGCTTTACTCCCCCACCCCCGAGGACCGGTTCACCTTCGGCCTCTGGACGGTCGGCTGGCAGGGCCGCGACCCGTTCGGCGACGCCACCCGGCCGGCCCTCGACCCGGTCGAGTCGGTCGAGCGGCTGGCCGCCCTCGGCGCGTACGGCGTCACCTTCCACGACGACGACCTCGTGCCCTTCGGGTCCTCGGACGCCGAGCGGGACGCGATCGTGAAGCGCTTCCGCGCGGCCCTCGACCGCACCGGCCTCGCGGTGCCGATGGCGACCACGAACCTCTTCGCGCACCCCGTCTTCAAGGACGGCGCGTTCACCGCCAACGACCGCGACGTGCGCCGCTACGCGCTCCGCAAGACCTTGCGCAACATCGACCTCGCCGTCGAGCTCGGGGCCACCACCTACGTCGCCTGGGGCGGCCGCGAGGGCGCCGAGTCCGGGGCCGCCAAGGACGTCGGCACGGCGCTCGACCGCATGAAGGAGGCCTTCGACCTCCTGGGGCAGTACGTCACCGAGCAGGGCTACGACCTCCGCTTCGCCATCGAGCCCAAGCCCAACGAGCCGCGCGGCGACATCCTGCTGCCCACGATCGGCCACGCGCTCGCGTTCATCGAGCGCCTGGAGCGCCCGGAGCTCGTCGGCGTCAACCCGGAGACGGGCCACGAGCAGATGGCGGGGCTCAACTTCCCGCACGGCATCGCCCAGGCCCTGTGGGCGGGCAAGCTGTTCCACATCGACCTCAACGGCCAGTCCGGCATCAAGTACGACCAGGACTTCCGCTTCGGCGCCGGTGATCTGCGCCAGGCGTTCTGGCTCGTCGACCTGCTGGAGTCGGCCGGCTACACCGGCCCCCGCCACTTCGACTTCAAGCCGGTGCGCACCGACGGCTTCGACGGCGTGTGGGAGTCCGCGAAGAACTGCATGCGCAACTACCTGATCCTGAAGGAGCGGGCCGCCGCCTTCCGCGCCGACCCCGCCGTCGAGGCCGCGCTCACCGCCTCGCGCCTGCCCGAACTGGCCGTGCCGACGGCCGCCGAGGGGCTCGCCGAGCTGCTCGCCGACCCCACCGCGTACGAGACGTTCGACGCCGACGCTGCGGGCGCGCGCTCCATGGCCTTCGAGCACCTCGACCAGCTGGCCCTGGAGCACCTGCTCGGGGTGCGCTGACGCTGCGGGCCGCCGAGCGCCCGGCGGCGCGTCCCCGCGCAGGAAGGTAAGGAGAGGGGCTGCCGGGCCCCTCACAGAGCCCGGCCGCTCCTGCCTGATCCGAAAGAGGCGGCCTACGCCGATTCCCGGCGGACGAGTTCGGTCGGCAGGATCACCGCCGACGGTTCCTCGCCCGCTATCCGGGCCAGGAGCATCCGCACCATCTCGGCGCTGATCCGGTCCCACGGCTGGCGGATCGTGGTGAGCGGGGGCCGGGTGGAGAGGGCCGCCGGGGAGTCGTCGAAGCCGCCCACCGCGATGTCCTCGGGGACGCGGCGGCCCTCGCGGGCGAGGGTGTCGAGGACCCCCTGGGCCATCAGGTCGGAGGCGACGAAGACCGCGTCCAGGTCGGGCGCGCGTTCCAGGAGCGTGCGCGCGGCGCGTTCTCCGCTGGCCCGGCTGTAGTCCCCGGTGGCGACGAGGGACTCGTCGGCCGGCAGCCCGCACTCGGCGAGCGTCTCCCGGTATCCGGCGAGCCGCTCGACGCCGCCGGGGGTGTCGAGGGGGCCGCCGACGAGGGCGATGCGGCGCCGCCCGGAGGCGTACAGGTGGCGCACCATGTCGCGGGCGCCCTCCCGGTCGTCGGCCGCCACGTAGCCGATCCGGGCGGTCTGCCCGAGCGGCTTGCCGCAGGCGACGACGGGGACGCCGGCCTCGTGGAGCCGGTCCACCACGGGGTCGCCCGAGTGGCTGGAGACGAGGAGGACGCCGTCGACGTGTCCGGCCTCGATGTAGCGGAGGTTGCGGCGGCGTTCGTCCTCGGTGCCCGCGATCATCAGGATGAGCGGGATGTCGCGGTCGGCGAGCGCCTGGGTGCAGGCGCGCAGGAGGACGTTGAAGTTGGGGTCCTCGAAGAAGCGCTCCTGCGGCTCGGTGAGGAGGAAGGCGACCGAGTCGGACTTGCCGGTGATGAGGGAGCGGGCGTGCCGGTTGACGACGTAGCCCGTTCTGCGGATCGCGGCGTCGACGGCCGCCTTGGCCGCCGGGCTGACGTAGTGCCCGCCGTTGAGGACGCGGGAGACGGTGCCGCGCGAGACGCCCGCCTCGCGGGCGACGTCGTGGATGGTGACGGGACGGCGCCTGCTCGCTGCTGTGCTCATGCTGTGTGTTTCCCCTCGATCCCCTGTGCTCAGGACTTTACGGCGCCGGAGAGCAGGTCGAGGCTCCAGAACCGCTGGATGACCAGGAACAGGGCGATGAGCGGGGCGACGGCGAGGAGCGCGCCGGTGATCACCAGGGTGTAGAGGGCGGGCTGGGAGGCGCCCTGCTTGAGGAGGGTGAACAGGCCGACGGTCATGGGGAACTTCTCGTCGTCGCCGAGCATGATGAACGGCAGCAGGAAGTTGTTCCAGATGGCGACGAACTGGAAGAGGAAGATCGTCACCAGACCCGGGGACATCATGGGGACGGCGATCCGCGTGAAGATCCGCCACTCGCCCGCGCCGTCCATGCGGCCCGCCTCGACCAGCTCCATGGGGATGGCGGCCTCGGCGTAGATGCGGCCGAGGTAGACGCCGTACGGGGAGAGGATCAGCGGCAACAGCACGGAGAGGTGGCTGTCGGTGAGGTCGGCCTCGGCCATGAGCAGGTACTGCGGGATGGCGAGGATGACCGGGGGCATGAGGACGCCGGTGAGCATCACGTTGAAGAAGGCCTCGCGGCCGGGGAAGCGGTAGATCGCGAGGGCGTAGCCGGCGAGCGCGGAGACGGCGGTGGACAGGACGGCGCCGAGGCCCGCGTAGAAGACGGAGTTGAGCATCCACCGCCAGTAGATGCCGTCGCGGTACGCGGTGAGGTCGCCGACGTTGTCGGTGAGCCCGCCGCCCGGGAGGAAGGAGAAGGTGGAGAAGAGTTCGCTGTCCGGCTTGGTGGCGGCGACGACGACCCAGGCGACGGGCAGCAGGCAGTAGAGCGCGCCGAGGACGAGGGCGGCGGTGGGCAGCAGCGCGGTGCGGCGGGCGCCGGGGGCCGCGCCGCCGCCGGGGGCCCGGCGAGGTGTCCGGGTCGGGGCCTGGGGCGGGGCCTGGGCGACGCCCGGGGTGGCGCCGGCCGCCGGGGCCGCCTTGCGCTGCGAGGGGGAGGCGAGCCCGGTCATCGGCTGGCTCCTTGCGTGGTGCGGCGGTTGGAGACCCTGAGGAGGGCGAAGGAGAGCACGAAGGTCGCGAGGGCGAGGACCACGGCGGTGGCCGAGGCGGCGTGGATGTTCCCGCCGGTGAACGCGTCGTTGTAGACCTTCATGAGGGGGCTCCAGGTGGACGGGATGCCGTTGGTGAGCGGCTTGAGCGTCATGGGCTCGTTGAAGACCTGGAGGGTCGCGATGATCGAGAAGAAGAAGGTGAGGACCAGGGAGGGCACCACCATCGGGATCTTGACGCGGAGTGCGATCTGCAGCTCGGAGCAGCCGTCGAGCTTGGCCGCCTCGTACACCTCGGCGGGCAGGGAGCGCAGCGCGGTGTAGATGACGATCATGTTGAAGCCGGTGCCGCCCCAGACGGCGATGTTGGACATGGCCAGGTAGAGCGGTCCGCCGTCCATGAGGTCGGGCCGCGGAAGGCCCGCCTTCTCCAGGAGGTAGTGGAAGGGGCTGACGTCCGGGAGGTAGAGGAAGCCCCACAGGACGGCCGCGATGACGCCGGGCACGGCGTACGGGAGGAAGATCGCGAGCCGGGCGAAGGAGCGGGCCCGGACGCGCGGGGAGTCGAGCAGCAGCGCGAAGAAGAGGGCGAGTCCCAGCATGACGGGGACGACGAGGGCGCCGTAGCCGAGGACGCGCAGGGAGCTGGCGAGGAACTCGGAGTCGGCGAGGGCGGAGGCGTAGTTGTCCAGGCCCGCCCAGACCTCGGAGCGGGAGCCCTTGCCGAGGCCGAGCCCCTTGATCTCGACCTTGTGGAGGCTGAGCCAGACGGCGTAGCCGATCGGGAGGGCGAAGAAGAGGGCGAAGAGGACGGCGGCGGGGAGGAGGAAGACGTAGGGGGCGCTGCGCGCGCGTGCGCGGGTGGCGGCGGGCGCCGGGTGGGCGTGCGGGGCCGGCTCGGCCCCGTACGCCCGGCGCACGCCCTCGGCGGGCTGTGTCACTTGGCGACCTCGAAGCCCTGCTTGGCGAGGTCGGCGACGGTGGCGTCCTGGACCTTGGCGAGGGCCGTGCCGAAGCCGGACCTGGCCTTGGCGGCCTTGCCGAACTCGTCCTTGAAGGCGGTGTAGGCGACGTTCACGTTGGGGCCCCAGGCGGCGGGGGCGGTGGTCTTCGCGATCTCGGCGGCGCGGGTGTAGAAGTCGGGCTGGTTGGCGAAGTAGTCGGGGGCCTTGGCGAGGGCGCCGCTGGTCTGGGCGGCGGTGGCCGCCGGGTAGATGCCGCTCTCCTTGACGAGGGCGGCGAGCGCCTTCGGGTCGGTGTTGAGCCAGACGGCGAACTCGGCCGCGGCCTCCTTGTGCCGGGAGTCCGAGGTGACGGCGGTGGAGGAGCCGCCCCAGCTGCCGGTGGCGGCGGCGCCCTCGGTCCACTGCGGGAGGGGGGCCATGGCCCACTTGCCCTTGGTGTCGGGGGCGGCGGTGGTCAGGGTGCCGGGGGCCCAGACGGCGGAGACCCAGGCGAGCTGCTCGCCGGTGTTGAGGGCCTTGTTCCAGGCGGGGGTGTACATGGGCTGGTTGTCGATGGCGCCCTCGGCGACGAGTCCGCCCCAGAAGTCGGCGACCTTCCTGGTGGCGGCGTCGTCGATGCCGACCTTCCAGGTGTCGCCCTCGAAGGTCCACCACGCGGCGCCGGCCTGCTGGGCGAGGCCGGCGAAGAGGCCGGAGTCGTTGGCGGAGAAGGTGGTGAGGGCCTTCTTCGGGTCCTTCTTCTTCAGGGCGCGGGCGGTCTCGGCGAACTCGTCCCAGGTGGTGGGGACGGTGAGGCCGTACTGCCGGAAGAGGTCCTCGCGGTAGTAGAACATCATCGGCCCGGAGTCCTGGGGCAGGGCGTAGAGGCCGTCGCCGCCGAGGGTGGCCTGCTGCCAGATGCCGGGGGCGAACTTCTCCTCGGCGCCCTTGACGAGCGGGGCTATGTCGGCGAGGGCGTCGTTGCTGACGAGGGTCGGGAGGGCCTGGTACTCGGCCTGGACCAGGTCGGGGCCCTTGTGGGCCTTCGCCGCGGTGATGATCTTGGTGACGAGGTCGTCGCCGGAGGCCTGCTTCTGCACGGTGACCTGGATGTCGGGGTGCTCGGCGTTCCAGAGGGCGGCGACCTTGTCCATGCCGGGCGCCCAGGCCCAGTACGTGAGCTTGACGGGGCCGGAGTCGGCGCCTGCGCCGTCGCCGGAGCCCGAGCCGGCGCCGCAGGCGGCGAGCGCGGTGGCGCCGAGGAGGGTGGCGGTGGCGGCGGCGAGGCTGCGGCGCGTGATGTGGGGCATGGGTGGTTCTCCCTGACCGAAAGGGGCCCTTCCTCGACGGGAAGGGCCTGCCATGCATCTGTGAGCGTTCACAGTAGAGAAATGTTCTGGACACTTGTCAATGGTTGTTCCTGTGCGGTTATGTTGCGTTGCCACATCGAGATCGGGTGTGTGCACGTTCCCAGAAACGGGAAGCTTTCATCGTCCGAGCTTTCAGGAGACACTCATGCCGCAGACCACTCCCAAGGGGCTGCACCGGCTCGCGTTCGGCGGGGACTACAACCCCGAACAGTGGCCGGAAAGCGTCTGGCAGGAGGACGTCCAGCTGATGCGCGAGGCAGGCGTCACCATGGTCAGCGTCGGGATCTTCTCCTGGGCCCTCCTGGAGCCCGAGCAAGGCCGCCACGACTTCGGCTGGCTCGACCGGCTCCTCGACCTGCTCCACGCCCACGGCATCCGGGTCGACCTCGGCACCCCCACCGTCGCCCCGCCCGCCTGGTTCTACCGGCTCCACCCGGAGGCCCTGCCCGTCACCGCCGAGGGCGTCCGCCTCTCGTACGGCTCACGCGGCGCGATCTGCCACAGCTCGCCCGCCTACCGGGCCGCCGCCGCGGGCATCACGACCGCACTCGCCCGCCGCTACGGCAGCCACCCCGCGCTCGCCCTCTGGCACGTCCACAACGAGTACGGCGTGCCCGTCAGCGCCTGCTACTGCGACACCTGCGCCGCACACTTCCGCGTCTGGCTCGACCGCACGTACGGCTCGGTGGAGGCCGTGAACGAGGCCTGGGGCACCGCCTTCTGGGGCCAGCGCTACGGCTCGTACGAGGAGATCGACCCGCCCCGGGTCACCCCGACCGTCGGAAACCCCGCCCAGCAGCTCGACTACCGCCGCTTCGCCGACGCCACCCTCCGCGAGAACTTCCGGACGGAGCGGGACATCCTGCACGACCTCTCCCCCGGCATCCCGGTCACCACCAACTTCATGACCGCGCTCAGCCAGTGCGACTCCATCGACTACTGGGCCTGGGGCCGCGAGGTCGACCTCGTCACCAACGACCACTACCTCATCACCGACGGCCGCCGCACCCACGTCAACCTCGCCATGGCCGCCGACCTCACGCGCTCCGTCGCGGGCGGCGCCCCCTGGCTGCTCCTGGAGCACTCCACCTCCGGGGTCAACTGGCAGGCCCGCAACCCCGCCAAGCGCCCCGGCGAGATGGCCCGCAACTCCCTCGCCCACGTCGCCCGCGGCTCCGAGGGCGCCCTGTTCTTCCAGTGGCGCCAGTCCCGGCGCGGCGCCGAGAAGTTCCACTCCGCGATGGTCCCGCACGGCGGCACCGACACGCGGATCTGGCGCGAGGTCGTCGCCCTCGGCGCCGGCCTGGACGCCCTGGCCGAGGTGCGCGGCAGCCGTACCGTCCCCGACGTGGCCATGGTCTGGGACTGGCACTCCTGGTGGGCGCAGAACCTGGAGTGGCGGCCGAACGAGGCGCACGAGGCCCGCGAGCGCGCCGACAGCTTCTACGAGACGCTGTACGACCGGCACCTCACCGTCGACTTCGCCCACCCCGAGTCCGACCTGTCCGCCTACCCGCTGGTCGTCGTCCCCGCGCTCTACCTGACGACCGAGGCCGCCGGGCAGAACCTCCGGGAGTACGTGGAGAACGGCGGCACGCTCGTCGTCTCGTACTTCTCCGGGATCGTCGACGAGCACGACGCCGTCCACCCCGGCGCCTACCCGGGCGCCCTGCGGGACGTCCTCGGCCTCACCGTGGAGGAGTGGTCACCGCTCCTCGACGACCAACGCGTGACGATCACCGGGCCGGGCGGCGCCGCGCTCACCGGCGACGTCTGGACCGAGTTCGTCCGGCCGCGCGGGGCCGAGACCGTCTGGACGTACGCGGACGGGCCCGCGGCCGGCGGGCCCGCCGTGACCCGGCACCGGCTGGGCCGGGGCACCGCCTGGTACGTCTCCACCCGCCTCGACGCGGCCTCCCTGGACGCGATCGTCGCCGCCGCCTGCGAGGACGCCGGGGTCGCCGGCCGGTCCGGCCTCCCGTACGACGTCGAGGTCGTCCGCCGCGCCGGACGCGACGGCCATTACCTCTTCGCGCTCAACCACTCCGCCGAGGACGCCGAGGTGCCGCTGGACGGCCCCGGGACGGGCACCGGCACGGAGCTGCTCGGCGGGGCGCCGGTCAGCGGCAAGGTCACCGTCCCGGCCGGAGGCGTACGCGTCGTCCGCCTCGACGGCTGACGCCCCGCCGCACCCCCGCTCCACTCCCCCCGATCTCCACGGGGGCGGCCGCGTCGCCGCGCCGCCCCCGGGCGAGCCGCACCACCAGCACCACCGCATGAGCACCACCAGCACCACCGTGAGGAACCACCGCACCACCACTCCCCCAACCTTCACCGTCGAAGGGACATCGACGATGCACCTCACCAAGAGCCGCTTCCGCCTGCGGGCCGCCGCGCTCGCGGGCGCCCTCGGCGCCGGCCTCCTCGCCGGACCGCTGCCCGCCCAGCAGGCCGCCGCCGCGAGCACCCTCACCAACCCCGGCTTCGAGTCCGACGGCACCGGCACGGCCACGCCCTCCGGCTGGTCGACCTACTCCGCCGCGGGCCGGAACGCCGCCTCCTTCACCGAGGCGGGCGGTCGCGGCGGCGGCGGTCACCGCCTCTCGCACTGGTCGTCCTCCGCGTACAAGGTCGAGACGTACCAGTACCTCTCCGGGCTCGCGGACGGCACGTACACGCTCAGCGCGTGGGTGCGCTCCGGCGGCGGCCAGCACGCGGCCTACCTGGCGCTGCGGAACTGCGGCTCGGCCGAGCAGCGCACCGACCTGCCGGTGACGACCAGTTCGTGGATACGGATCGTCACCTCCGTCAGGGTCGTCGGCGGCGGGTGCACGATCAGCGTCAACTCCGATGCCAGGGCGGGCAACTGGCTCAACGTCGACGACCTCACCTTCACCCCGGGCGCGACCGGGCTCGGCGTGAAGGGCGTGGACCTCTCCGGCCTCAAGAAGAGCGAGGACCTCGGCGGCACCTACAAGAACGCCGCCGGGACGACAGGCGACCCCGTCGCGCTCCTCAAGGCCGCGGGTGCCAACTACGGCCGTCTGAAGGTGTGGGTCAACCCGGCCGACGGCTACAACGACAAGGCGCGCGTCCTCGCCACCGCCCAGCGCATCAAGGCACAGGGCATGAAGCTGCTCGTCGACTTCCACTACTCGGACATCTGGGCCGACCCGGGCGCCCAGAGCAAGCCCGCCGCGTGGGCCGGCCACTCGTACAGCCGGCTCAGGACGGACGTGTACGACCACACGTACGACATCCTCAACGCCCTGAAGGCGCAGGGCACGACCGCCGACATGGTGCAGATCGGCAACGAGATCAACACCGGCATGCTGTGGCCCGAGGGCTCGACGAGCAACTGGACGCAGCTCGCCGGGCTGCTCAACTCCGGCATCTCGGCCGCGAAGGCGGTCTCCTCGACGACGCAGATCGCCCTGCACCTCGCGAACGGCGGCGACAACGCGCTGTACCGCACCTGGTTCGACAACGCGGCGGCGCAGGGCGTGCGTTACGACGTGATCGCGCTGTCCTTCTACGGCTACTGGCACGGGGCGCTGTCGTCGCTCCAGGCCAACATGGACGACGTCTCGGCCCGTTACGGCAAGAAGGTCCTCGTCGTGGAGACGGCGTACCCCTTCCGCCTGGACAGCGAGGACGCCCACGAGAACATCATCGACCTCTCCTCGGAGCTGGTCTCCGGCTACCCGGCCTCCCCGGCGGGCCAGTCGGCCTGGCTCCGCGACGTGATGAACGTGGTGGAGGCCGTCCCGGGCGGCCGCGGCCTCGGCGTCGTCTACTGGGAGCCGGCCTGGACGGCCGTCACCGGCAACGGCTGGGACCCGACGGACCCGTCGTCCGGCAACGGCTGGGAGAACCAGGCGCTGTTCGACTACGACAGCAGGCTGCTGCCGGCGGCGAGCTGGTTCGCCCACAGGTGAGCCGGTGACCGGTGAGCCCGTGAACCGGTAGGGCGGCCGGGTGGCGCGAAGGGCCGGACTCCTCGGCGGAGTCCGGCCCTTCGTCATGCGTGCGCCCTCACGGACTACCACTCCGCCAGGGAGCCGTCGTCGCGGCGCCAGGCCGGGTTGCGCCAGCGGTGTCCGATCTCGGCGGCGCGCTCGACCGCCTTCGCGTCGACCTCGATGCCGAGCCCCGGACCGGTCGGCAGGGCCACGTGCCCGTCCTCGTACCGGAAGACCGAGGGGTCGACGAGGTAGTCGAGCAGGTCGGAGCCGGTGTTGTAGTGGATGCCGAGGCTCTGCTCCTGGATGAGCAGGTTCGGCGCGGCGAAGCCGACCTGGAGGCATGAGGCGAGCGCGATCGGGCCGAGGGGGCAGTGCGGGGCGAGGGAGACGTCGTACGCCTCCGCCATGGCGGCGATCCTGCGCACCTCCGAGATGCCGCCCGCGTGCGAGAGGTCCGGCTGGGCGACCGCGATGCCCTGGTCGAGGACCCTCTTGAAGTCCCAGCGGGAGTACAGGCGTTCGCCGGTCGCGATCGGGATGGAGGTGGAGCGGACGATGTCGCCGATGTGGTCGCTCATCTCGGGGACGACCGGCTCCTCGACGAAGAAGGGCAGGTACGGTTCGAGGAGCGGCAGGACCCGGCGGGCCATCGGGGCGGTGAGGCGCCCGTGGAAGTCGATGGCGATGTCGAACTCGTCGCCGACGGCCTCCCGGATGGAGGCGACCCGGTCGACGATGGCCTGGGTGGCGGCGGGGGTGTCGATGAGCCGCAGCTGGGCCGAGGCGTTCATCTTGATGGCGGTGAAGCCCTCGTTCTTGCGGGCCAGGGCCTCCGAGGCGACCTCGTCGGGGCGGTCGCCGCCGATCCAGCTGTAGACGCGGGCCCGGTCGCGGACGTTGCCGCCGAGGAGCTGCCAGACGGGGACGCCGAGGGCCTTGCCGGTGATGTCCCACAGGGCCTGGTCGATGCCGGCGACGGCACTGGAGAGGATCGGGCCGCCGCGGTAGAAACCGCCCTTGGTGAGGACCTGCCAGTGGTCCTCGATCTTCATCGGGTCCTGGCCGACGAGGTAGTCGGACAGCTCCTCGACTGCGGCGGCGACGGTGTGGGCGCGGCCTTCGACGACGGGCTCGCCCCAGCCCGTGATGCCCTCGTCGGTGTCGACGCGCAGGAAGCACCAGCGGGGGGCGACGATGTAGGTGCGCAGGGCGGTGATCTTCACTTGGACTCCTTCTTGACGGTCCAGCCGCCGTCGACGACGAGGTTGGTTCCGGTGATGTAGGCGGCGTCGGAGGAGGCGAGGAACGCGACGGCGGAGGCGACCTCCTCGGGGCGGCCGAGGCGGGCGAGCGCGGTCGCGTCGGCGGAGAGGCGGCGGCCCTCCTCGTCGACGTCGCTCCAGACGTCGGTGAGGATCGGTCCCGGCAGGACGGAGTTGAAGCGGACGTCCGGCCCGTACTCGACGGCCAACTGCCGGACCAGCGCGCACATTCCGCCCTTGGCGGCGGCGTACGCGGCGTAGCCCGGCAGTCCGAAGTCGGCGTGCACGCTGGAGGTGGCGACGAGGCTGCCGCTCTCGGCGCGCAGGTCGTCGAGGAAGGTGCGGACCGCGAAGTAGAGGGCGCGGAGGTTGACCGCGAGCTCCCGGTCCCAGGTGGCGACGGGGAGTTCGTGGGCGGCGGCCGCGGTGTGGATGAAGGCGTTGCTGTGGAGGACGCCCACGTGGCCGAAGTGGGCGTGGGTCTGCTCGCGCAGGGCCGCCCAGTCGGCCTCCGACGAGACGTCGCAGCGGACGTAGACGGCGCGGCCGCCGTCGGCCCGGATGGCGGCGGCGACGGCCTCGCCGGCCTCGTCGGCGATGTCGGAGACGACGACGGCGGCACCTTCAGCGGCGAGCCGTACGGCGCTCGCGGCCCCGATGCCGGATGCGGCGCCGGTGACGACGGCGGTCCGGCCGGAGAAACGGTTCATGTGCGGTGTCCTGTGTGTGGAGTGACGAGAGGGGGGCGGGACCTCGGGGTGTGCGGTTCCCCGGGACCCCGCCGGGAGGCGTCCCGCAGGCGGGGGGTCCTGCGCGGACGCGGGGCGTGTGGGCGGTCGGTCGGTGCGGTGGGGGTGTGGTGGCGGGGCGGTGGGTGTGCGGGCGGTCGGGCGGTGCGGTGCAGGTGTGGGCGGTCGGGCGGTCAGGGCCTGCTCCGGGGCGGGCGGCCTGCTCCGGAGCGGCCGCCGGGCCCGGGCCTCCCGCTCCGGGGCCCGAAGCGGGGGCTCCGGGGCTCGGGCCCGCCGGGGCTCGGGTGTCCCCGGCCCCGTTCCCTCGGAACGAGGGGTGGGGCCCTCGGCCCAGGGCCGAGGGGAGGGTCCCCCCGGCTGGGGGATGCCCCTTGGCGGACGTGGGGCCCGACCCGCCAGGGGCGCCGGGGCCCGGGCAGAGCCTGCGGCCTCCCGGGAGGGAGGGGAACCCTCCCTCCCGGGAGAGGCCCCGGGTGAGGCCGCGGGCTCCGGCCCCGGGGTGGGGTTCGGGGTGGGGCCCCCGGCCCGGGCCGAGGGGAGGGTCCCCCCTGCCGGAGGGTGACCCTTGGCGGGCGTGGGGCCCGATCCGCCAGGGGCGCCGGGACCCGGGAGGGGCCCCGGGGTGGGGTTCGGGGTGGGGTCCGGAGGTGTGGCCCGGGGTGGCCCCCTCCCCCGGGGGCTCGGGGCGAGGGGCCCCGCCCCGGCCCGGAAACCGCGAGGGGAACCCCCGCTCCCCTACCGGGTGATGTCCTGCGCCGCCAGGAGGCCCAGTTCCGTGCGGTGCGGGATGCCTTCCCAGTCGCCCGGGACCGAGACGGCGAAGGCGCCGCAGAGCGCGGCCAGGCGGAGGCGGTCGGGGACCGGGGAGCCGTCGAGGTGGGCCGCGAGGTAGCCGGAGACGAAGGCGTCGCCCGCGCCGACCGGGTCGACCGCCGTGACCGGGATCGCGGGCTGGACGTGGACCTCGCCGCCCGCCACCACGAGGGCCCCCTCGGCGCCGAGTTTGAGGACGGCCTCGCAGGGGCCGAGCCGGGTGAGGGCGCGGGCCGTCCCCTCCGGGTCGCCCTCGGGCACGAAGAGCGCGGCCTCCTCGGGTCCGGCGAAGACGACGTCCGCGTACGGCAGGAGCTTTCCGAGTACCTCGGCGGCCTCGGCGCGGCTCCAGAGCCGCTCGCGGAGGTTGACGTCGAAGGAGACGGTGACCCCGGCGTCGTGCGCGACGGCGACGGCGCGCTCGACGGCCGCGCGGGCGGTGGCGCCGAGCGCCGGGGTGATCCCGGTGACGTGGAGGACGCGGGCGCGGGCGAGCCGCTCCTCGTCCAGGTCGGCGGGGGCGAGCCGGGAGCCGGCCAGCCCGGCGCGGTAGTAGCCGACGCGGAGCCGGTCGGCGGTCCTGCGCTCGCGGAGCATCAGGCCGGTGGGCGCGTCGGGGTCGACGCGGGCGCCGGTGACGTCGACGCCCTCGGCGCGCAGGCCGGCGAGGATCATCGTGCCGACGGGGTCGGCGCCGACCCGGCCGGTCCAGGCGGCGGAGTGCCCGAGGCGGCTGACGCCGACGGCGACGGTCGCCTCGGCCCCGGCCCAGCCGAGCCGCAGGGCGGCGCCGTTGGAGAGGGGTCCGGGTTCGGTGGCGGCCACGACCGCCATGGCCTCGCCGAGCGTGACGAGCTCGGGCGCGGGTCCGGTCTCCGGTGCGGGACCGGTCGTGCGGTCGGGGTGCGGCGGCGTCATCGGAGGCGTATCCCGTCGAGGAAGGCGGCGGCCCGGTCGGTGAGCGCCGCGAGGTCGCCGGTCTCGCAGGCGTCCCCGACGAGGGGGCTGCCGATACCGAGGGCGGCGGCCCCGGCCGCGAGGTACGCCGGGGCGTCGGCGGCGGCGATGCCCCCGGTGGGGACGAGCGGCACGTCGGGGAGCGGGGCGCGAACGGCGCGGAGGTACTCGGGGCCGCCGGTGGCGGCGGGGAACAGCTTCACCATCGTGGCACCGGCGCGCCATGCGGTGAGGATCTCGGTCGGGGTGTACGCGCCGGGCAGCACCGGCACGTCGAGGCGGGCGGCCTCGGCGATGACCTCGGTGGAGGTGGTCGGGGTGATGAGGTAGGTGGCACCGGCCTCGACGGCGGCGGCGGCCTCGGCGGGGGTGGTGACGGTCCCGGCGCCGAGCGCGAGTCCGGGCGGGGCGTCGGCGGCGTACTCGCGCAGCGCGTCGAGCACCCCGGGGGTGGTGAGGGTGAACTCGGCGGCGCGCACGCCGCAGGCGACGAGGGTGTCGGTGACCTCGGCGAAGCGGGTGGCGGAGGTGGAGCGGAGGATCGCGATGACGGGGGCGGCGGCGAGGGCGTCGCGCAGCCCCTCGTACGGGGTGGTCATGGTGGTTCCTTGCGGAGTGGGGGCGGGGAGGCCGGTGGGCGTCGGCGTACGGCTCAGAGGTCGGCGTACGGGGTGGTGGGCAGGCCCGTGGCGCCGGGGCGGCAGACGAAGAGGCGGCCGGCGTCGGGTTCGGCGCGCAGCTGCTCCTCGTCGAGGCCCTGGGTGGCGGTGGTGATGACGAGGACGTCGAGGTCGGGTCCGGCGAAGGCGCAGCTCGTCACGTGGGAGGCGGGGACCTCGACGCGGGCGTGGAGGGTGCCGTCGGGGGTGTACGCGAGGACCTCGCCGCCGCCCCAGACGGCGACCCAGACCCGGCCTTCGCTGTCGACGGTGAGGCCGTCGGGCACGCCGCGGTCGAGGACGGCGAAGGGCCGGCGGTCGGCGAGGGCGCCGGTGGCGGGGTCGTAGGTGAAGACGTCGACGCGGCCGGTGGGGCTGTCGGCGTAGTAGAGGAGGCCTCCGTCGGGGCTCCAGCCGAGGCCGTTGGAGATGGTGACGGAGTCGATGAGGGTGGCGAGGCCGTGGGGGTCGAGGCGGTAGAGCGCCCCGGCGCCGGGGCTCTCGTCGTACGCCATGGTGCCGGCGAGGAGGCGGCCCGCGGGGTCGACGGCGGCGTCGTTCAGGCGGCGGGGCAGGCCGTCGTCGGGGAGGGCGAGGGCGGCGAGTTCGAGGGCCTCGGTGGCGCGGCTGCCGTCCTCGACGCGCAGGAAGGAGGCGCCCGCGGCGACGAGCAGGGCGCCGGAGTCGCAGGGGGCGACGGCGCCGACGGGGCGGTCGAAGCGGAGGGTGGCGAGGGTCTCCAGGTCCGTCCGGCCGCCCTCGCGCCCGTGTCCGTCGGCGTGTCCGTCGGCGTGTCCGTCGGCGTGTCCGTCGGACGGCCCGTCACCGGGCCCGTCGCCACCGTCGCCGCGCTCGCCCGCCGTGGTGAGGGCGGCGCGGTGGACGAGGCCCTCGGTGATGTCCACCCAGAGCAGTTCCCCGCGCCGGGGGTCCCAGAGGGGGCCTTCGCAAAGGCGCCCGGGCTGGGGGGAGCAGGGCACGGCCCTGAGGTGCAGCATCTGGTCCTCCTGGGGTTGACCCTTAAAAAGCTAGGGCTTCGTCTAACGGTTGTAAATATCCCGCCGCCCGCTTCTTCCAACCCTTCGAATAACATTCCGGGAGGGACGTGGGCCGAGCGGAGGAGAGTCACGGGATGATCAAGCGGACGTCGCAGGACATCCGGCGCCTCAACCGCTTCGAGGTGCTCAGGCGGGTCTACGCGGGTCCGGGCGCGATGAGCCGCCAGGACATCGCGGCGGCGACCGGACTCTCGTTCGCCACCGTCGCCAACCTCACGGCGGAACTCCTCGACGCAGGCGTCCTCGTCGAGGCGGGTCACGAGGACTCCAGCGGCGGCCGGCCCCGCGCGCGGCTCGCCGTGAACGCCGAGCGCGGCGCGCTGATCGGGATCGACATCGCCGAGACCTCCGTCCACGCCGAACTCTTCGACCTCTCCCTCGCCGTACGGCACTCCGTCGAACGGCCGCTCCCGCCCGGCGACGTGCGGCCCGCCGACGTCGTCGGCCAACTTGCCGCCTGCGTCGAGGAGTTGCTGCGCGCGACCGGGGTGCCGCGCGAGCGGGTGCTCGGGGCGGGGGTGAGCGTGCCGGGCATGGTCGAGCGCGAGGGCGGCGTCTCGTCCTTCTCGCCGTACTGGTCCTGGCGCGAGGTGCCGCTGCGGGCACTCCTCGAGGAGCGGCTCGACCTGCCCCTCTGGCTCGACAACCCGCTGCGGGCCAGCACGGTCGCGGAGATGTGGTTCGGCGCGGGCCGGGACGTGGACGACCTGGTGGTGCTCACCCTCAGGGCGGGCGTGGGGGCGGGGATCGCGATCGGGGGCCAGCTCCACCGGGGCTTCACCAACAGTGCGGGCGAGTGGGGGCACACGTGCCTCGCGCTCGACGGGCGGCTCTGCACGTGCGGCAACCGGGGATGCGTGGAGGCGTACGTGTCGACGCGCGGGATCGCCGAGACGTGGCGGGAGTTGGCGCCCGGCGACGAGCGGGCGACGGGCCCGGACGACGCGGCCACGGTCGCGGCGCTGGCCCTCGCCGCGGCCGACGGTGACGCGACGGCCGCCGCGGTGATCGACCGCACGGGACGCTACCTCGGCGCCGCCGTCGCCAACCTGGTCAACCTGGTCAACCCCCGGGTCCTCGTCCTCGGCAACCAGGTCGTGGACCTGCTCGGCGAACGTCTGCTGACGGCCACGTACGAGGCGGTGCCGCGGCACGCACTGCCGCTGCCGCACAAGGCGGCGACGCTGCGCCGCAGCGCCGTCCCGCACAACGCGGTCACCCGGGGGGCGGCCACCTTCGCCCTGGAGGGCTTCCTCAACGACCGCGACGTCTTCGGTCCGGTCAGCCGCATGCGCCGGCCCCGGGACGGCCGCAGGAACCGGACGGCGGAGACCGGGGCCTGACGCACAGGAACCCGGTAGCGCCGGGGCCTGACGCACCGGACCCGGCCGCGGCCACCGGCCACCGGCCACCGGCCACCGGTCAGTGGACGCCGCGGAAGCCCAGGCGGGACGAGAGGTCGGCGGCGCCCCGGCCCGCGAGGGCGGTCAGCTCGTTCTCGCGGTCCTCGTTCCAGCGGGTCACCGGGACCGAGACGGAGAGCGCGGCGACGACCCGGCCCGACCGGTCGCGGACGGGGGCGGCGACACAGCTCACGTCCGGGTTCGACTCCCGCTGCTCGACGGCGACGCCGAGGATCCTGATCTCGGCGAGGGCGGCGCGCAGCGCGTCCGGGTCGGCGAGGCTGTGCGGGGTCATCGCGGTCAGCTCGCGCCCGTCGAGGCGCTCATCCAGCTCCTCCTCCGGCAGGGTGGCGAGGAGCATCTTGCCGACGGCTGTGCAGTGGGCCGGGAGGCGGCGCCCGGCGGCGGACACCATGCGGACCGCGTGCGTGGAGTCGACCTTCGCGATGTAGATGACGTCCATGTCCTCCAGGACGGCGACGTGGACGGTCTCGCCACAGGTCTCCGCCACCTGGTGGGCGACCTGGTGCCCCTCGGCGGCGAGGTCGAGCTGTTCGGCGTACCGGCTGCCCAGCTGGTACGTGCGCACGCCGAGGCGGTAGCGGCCCGGCTGGTCCCGCACGGGGACCAGGTAGGTGCGGGCGGTGAGCGTGGCGAGGAGCTCGTGCGTCGTCGTGCGGGGCAGCTGGAGCCTGCGGGCGATCTCGGGCGCGGAGAGCGTCCCGTCGCCCTGGAGGAAGAGCTCCAGTATGTCGAATGCCCTGGTCACCGCGGGAACGAGTCGCCCCATGGCCCCCCACCTCACCCTCGCATCGTTCGATATCCCGTACCACGACCGAAATCGCGGACAGAGACTAGCGGTGCGGACGGGCCCGGGCAACGGCCCCCACGCCCCGTGGATGCGCCTCCGCCGCCGGGGACGCGCTCCGGGCGCGCTGCCATTGACACCTCGACGAGCCGCTGCCTACGGTCGCGCCAGCCCGCCGAACACGATGCGGCATCTCGAACACGCCACGCCGACGCCCAGGGAGCAACTACCGTGCGCCATAAGGGAATCACCACCCACGACGCCGGTACGCCGCGGGACGGAACAGCGAGGCCACGGTCCGGTCGCGCGGTCCTCGTCGAACGGCCCGGCACCCACCGGCTGATCGAGCGGGAGACACCCGAGCCGGGGCCCGGCGAGGTGCGCGTCCGCGTCGCGGCCGCCGGGATCTGTCTCAGCGACCGCGAGCTGTACGACGGCCGCCGCGCGCCCGGGTACGTCCGCTACCCGGTCGTACCGGGGCACGAGTGGTCCGGCACCGTGGAGGCCGTCGGCGCCGGGGTGGACGGCTCGCTGCTCGGCCGGCCGTGCGTGGCCGAGGGGTTCCGCGCCTGCGGCACGTGCGAGCGGTGCCGGTACGGCGAGACGAGCCTGTGCACGGCCGGGTACGCGGAGACCGGCTTCACCGAGCCGGGCGCCTTCGCCGACCACCTGGTCGTCCCGGCCCGGCTCCTCCACCCGCTCCCTGCGGACGCGGACCTGCGGGCGGCGGCGCTCCTCGAACCGGCGGCGGTCGTCGCCGCGGCCGTACGGGCGGGGCGGCCGCGTCCCGGCGAACGCGTCGCCGTCGTCGGCGCCGGGACGCTCGGACTGCTCGCGGTGCAGTGGCTCGCCGCCTCCTCCCCCGCCGAACTCGTGGTCGTCGACCCGCGGGCGGGCCGGGCCGCGCGGGCCCGCGCGTTCGGCGCGACCCGGGCGCTCACTCCCGCGGAGGCGGAGGCGGAGTCGGCGGCTGCGCGCGGCGCCTTCGACCTGGTGGTGGAGACCGCGGGGGCGCCGGGCACCGCGGCCTCGTCCTGCCTGCTGGCCCGCCGGGGCGGGCGGGTGGTGCTGACGGGGATGTTCGCGGAGGGGGCGACCGGGATCGACCCGGTGCACCTGTCGGTCAGCCAGTTGGAGGTGCGCAGCGTCTTCGGGGCCTCCTCGGCGGCCTGGGCCGACGCCGTCCGCGCCTTCTCGCTCGGGCTGCTCGACCCGGGCCCGCTGGTCACCCACACCTTCCCACTGGAGGAGTTCGGCGCGGCGCTCGCCCTCGTCGGCGGCGGCGACCCGGCGACCGGCAAGGTGCTGCTCGTCCCCTGACCGACCTCCCGTCGACGTCTGCCCGCTCTCCCGTCGACGTCCTGTCGAAGCGCTTCGACGTTTCCGTTCCCCTCCCTGGGCAGGTCAACTCCCCCGCGTCTACCGTCTGTTCCGATCGTCGACGCGATCACTCGACGCAGTGTCGACGAAGCGATTCACCCCGGGGAGATGGGATGGTCACGCTCGCCGAGGTCGCCCGGCACGCCGGAGTGTCGGCCGGCACGGTGAGCCATGTCCTCAGCGGCAAGCGCCCCATCTCCGACCCGATCGGGAGCGCGACGACGGAGCGTCCCGCCGGTCCCCCCGACGCGGCGGTACGCCTCCCGGGGCCCGGCACCGAAGCCGTCCGGTGCCGGCCCTCGGCGTGCGGAACGGGGACGGGCCCGCGTGACTACCTTCCGGCGCCGCCCGGATCGTGACCGCCGACGGCGGCGACGGCCGACGCCGTCGCGACGAGTCCCGCGCTCAGCAGGAACGGCCCCGTCGGCGGGTCGAGCACGAGCGCCGCGAGCAGCGGTCCGGCGACCGCGCCGACGTTGAGGGCCGCCGTGGCGTAGGCCCCGGCCAGGGCGGGGGCCTCGGCCGCCTCGTACAGGATGCGCGCGACGAGCGTGCCGCCGAGCGCGAACGACAGGGCGCCCTGGACGAGGAGGAGGCCGAGCAGGGCCCCCGGGTGGTGCGCCGTGACGGCCAGGGCGACCCAGCCCGTGAGGAGCAGCGGTCCGCCGACGGCGAGGACCCGGTCCGCGTGCCGGTCGGCGAACCGCCCCGCCAGCGTGACGCCGGCGAAGGAACCTGCGCCGAACAGCACCAGGGCCCCGGACACCCACGGCGCCGCGAGCCCCGCGGGGCCGGTGACGACCGGCGCGAGATAGGTGAAGGCGCCGAAGGTGGCGGCGTTGACCAGCGCGGCCAGGACGATCACCCGGACGAGCCGGGGTGCCCGGAGTACCGCGAACTCGGCCCGCAGAGACGTGGGTTGGAGCCGCTCGGACGGTCGGTCGGGTACGCCGCGCAGGATGCCGAGGGCGGCGGGTACGCAGAGGGCGGCGACCGCCCAGAACACGGCCCGCCACCCGGCGAGGTTCCCGAGCAGGGCGCCGCCGGGCACCCCGACCACGGTGGCGACGGTCGTCCCGCCGAGGAGGACGGCGAGCGCGCGTGCCGTGCGGTCCGGCGGGACGAGCGCGGTCGCCGTGGTGAGCGCCAGGGCGAGGAAGCCCGCGTTCGCGAGGGCGGCGACGACCCGGCTGACGAGCAGGACGGGAAGGCTCGTGGCGACCGCGCCGACGACGTGGGAGACGAGGAAGACCCACAGGAACGCGAGCAGCCAGGACCGGCCCGCCCGGCCCCGGGCGACAACGGCCATGAGCGGCGCGCCGACCACCATGCCGATGGCGAAGGCGGAGGTGAGCGACCCGGCGGCGCCGACGCTCACCCCCAGGTCGTGGGCGAGGTCCGGCAGCAGGCCGGCGAGCATGAACTCCGATGTGCCCATGGCGAAGACGGCCACGGCGAGGAGGGGGAGAGCGAGGGGCAGCGGGCCGCGCGACGGCGGGTCGACGCGGCGGTGGAACGTGGGCTGGGGCACGAGTGGCTCCCGGGGTGAGGCGAGAACGGTGGACGTCGTCTCGTCACCGCCGCCGCCTCGAAGTGCCCGTCCGCCCACCCGTCCGCGGGCACGCGCGACCGGCCGCGCGGTGCGTCGCGACGGCTGGTCGGTGGTCGTGTCACCGGCTCGGGGGACGACGTAGGGGCTCAGGGGCTGACGGCGCGTGACCGAAAGCCCCCCGCTCTGGACGCCTCGGGGCTCGCCATACGGGCCAGGCTAGCCACGCCGGCCCCGCGGCCGCAGCGGGTTTTCGGACGGCCCGCGGACGTCCGGGTCCGCCCGCTGCCCGGGGCCGTTGTCAGAGCCTCCCGCTAGCGTGCCGACAGCACGCACGCCGGCTTCGCACCCTCCGGGAGAACACACGTGTACGTCCTGCTCATCGCCGGCCTGTGGCTCACCCCCTCCGCATGGGACGACGTGGTGGCCGAGCTCACCGCGCTCGGCCACCGACCCGTGCCGATCGCCCTCCCCGGCCAGGGCGACGGCGCCGCCTCCGCGACGCTCGGCGACCAGCTGGCGGCCGTGGTCGCCGCCGTGGACGCGGCGCCCGGGAAGCCGCTGGTGGTGGGGCACTCGGCCGCGGCGAGCCTGGCTTGGCTGGCCGCCGACGCGCGGCCGGAGAAGGTGTCCAAGGTGGCGCTGATCGGCGGTTTCCCCGCCGCCGACGGGCGGGCCTACGCCGACTTCTTCCCGGTGGCCGACGGGGCCGTGCCGTTCCCGGGCTGGGGCCCGTTCGAGGGAGCCGAGTCCGCGGATCTGGACGACGAGGCCCGGCGACGCTTCGCGGCGGCCGCCGTTCCCGTCCCCGAGGGGGTCGCCCAGGGCGTCGTGCGCCTGACCGACGAGCGCCGCTTCGACGTCCCCGTCGTGGTCGTCTGCCCCGAGTTCACCCCCGCCCGGGCCAAGGAGTGGATCGCGGCCGGAGAGAGCCCCGACCTCGCCCGCGCCACCCACCTCGCGTACGTGGACCTGGACTCGGGCCACTGGCCGATGGCCACCCGCCCCCGCGAGCTCGCCCGCGTCCTGGCGGAGGCCGCGGCCCCGTAGCCGGTGACGCCCGCGCCCGTGCCGCACAGCCGAAAATGCGTCGACACCGCCCCTTCTCCCCCGGCACAGTGGCCGACCGTGACGAGCAGTGAACTGTGGACCCGCGCGACCGCCGAACGCTACGACGCCGAGGAGACCGACCTGTCCTCGCCCGCCGTGCTCGGGCCGACCCTCGACTTCCTCGCGGAACTCTCCGGGGACGGCCGAGCCCTGGAGTTCGCGATCGGAACCGGACGGGTGGGCGTTCCGCTCCGGGAGCGCGGTGTGCCGGTGGTGGGCATCGAACTGTCCGAGCACATGGCGGCGGTGCTGCGGCGCAAGGTCGACGAGGAGACGCTGCCGGTCGTCATCGGGGACATGGCCACCACCGTCGTCCCCGGTGGGTTCACGCTGGTCTACCTCGTCTACAACACCATCAGCAACCTGCTCACCCAGGACGAGCAGGTCGCGTGCTTCCGCAACGCCGCACGGCACCTGGAGCCCGGCGGCCGCTTCGTCATCGAACTGGTCGTCCCCCCGCTGCGGTTCCTGCCCCCGGGACAGGTCGCGGTGCCGTTCGACGTCTCCGAGCGGCACCTCGGCTTCGACACCTTCGACCTGGTGGAGCAGGTCCTCGTCTCCCACCACTTCACCCGCGACGCCGCCACCGGCCACTACCGCCGCGAGAACTCCCGCCACCGGTACGCCTGGCCGGCGGAGCTCGACCTGATGGCCCGGATCGCGGGGCTCGAACTGGAACGTCGTGTCGCGGACTGGGACGGGTCTCCGTTCACCCAGGACTCCCCGAAGCACATCTCGGTCTGGCGCAAGCCGGCCCAGGGTGTGTTTCGAGAGAGGATCTTGGATGAGTGACGAGCAGAGCAGGGCGAGGGAGGAATCCCTCGGCAGGGCGTTCACCGGTGCCTCGCGCGTCGTGTGCGGTCCCGTGGACGTCGAGGCGGCCCGCCTGGCCTACCAGGAGGCGGGTTTCGACGTCACCGACGAGCTCGTGGCGTTCCTCGGGAAGTACGGCGAGACGACGGTCTTCTGGCCGTCGCACGTCACCGGGGACGAGACCTCGCTGACGATCTCGGTCGGGGAGGCCGCGGAGGCGTTCGCGCCGAACGTGCGGTCCTTCGAGAAGCGTCTCGGGATGTCCGCCCTGCCCGTGGGCATCGCTTTCGAGACCGAGGAGATGGTCCTCCTCGCGGAGAACGGTGACATCGCCCTCGGTGGCGACGCCGGAGTTCAGCGGGTCGCGCACGGCTTCGAGGAAGCCGTGCGGGCCCTGATCTCGGGCGACTGGGACATGAGCTTCTTCTAGTCGCCGCAGCTCTCAGGCCCGGTGCTGATCACAGCCGCAACCGGCCCGAAGCCCCGAGCCACGTCCAGGACTTCACGTTCCCGGGGCCCAGCATCCTAACCGCGTACGGCAGTTCCGTGTCCGTCGCGGTCGCCGTCGCGCCCGTGGCCGTCCGGACGGGTGGCGTACGAGGCGTGGACGCCCTCGCGCATCAGCCAGAAGCCGTCGGTGAACTTCATCTGGTCCTTGGGGTGGGGTGGGGGGCTGCACCGAGCCCCCAATAGTCATCCCGGAAAACAAAACGACGAACCAGCCCCGCGGGGAAGCCTCCGGGCCGGCACCGCACGGTTGCCTGACGGGTCGTCATAGAAAACGCTTGCGCGATCCATTGACGAAGCGTGCACGCCCCCCTAGCTTCATGCCCGTTGCACTTCGTACGTCATATATGAGACGCGATACACGAGATCTGAGAGTGCTCCATGGCCTTCGCCCCCAGTCCCATCCCCTCCCGCACGCAGTACGTGCTCGAAGCGATCAAGCACGACATCCTCACCGGAGGGCTCAGACCCGGTCAGGCACTCGTGGAGACCGAACTCGCCGCCCGCTTCGGGGTGTCCAAGACCCCGGTGCGGGAGGCGCTCAAGACCCTCGCGGGCAGCGGGCTCGTGGTGATGAGCCAGTACAAGGGCGTCACCGTCCGGATGGTCGACGCCGACATGGCCCGTGCCGTCTACGACGTGCGGCTGCTCCTGGAGCCCGAGGCGGTCCGCCGCGCCGTGGCCTCCGGCGCCCCGCTCGACGAGGCGCGGGACGCGCTGCTGCGGGCGGCCGGGGCCGAGGGCCCGGCCGAACGCTCCCTGGCCAACCGCGCGTTCCACCGGGCGCTCTACCTGCCCTGCGGCAATCCGCTGCTGGGCCGGATGCTCGACGAGGTCCGCGACCAGGCCGCGCTGGTCTCCACGGTCGCCTGGGCCGCCGTCCCGTCCTGGGAGCGCGAGGCGGCCGAGCACGAGGAGATCCTGCGGCTCGCGGCCGCGCGGGACGTCGACGGGGTCGGGCGCGCGGTGCACGACCACATCGCGTCCTTCGTCGAGCGCGCCTTCCCCCAGTCCCCCCTGAACAGCGAGTGAGCATGCATTTCGAGACGATGAGGGCCGCCCTCGCCGATGTCGTGGCCATCCCGGTCACCCCGTTCGCCGAGGACGGGTCGGTGGACACCGCCGCCCACCGCGCGCTGCTGCGCAGGCTGCTGGACGGCGGCGTGCGCACCCTCACCCCGAACGGCAACACCGGCGAGTTCTACGCCCTCACCCCCGAGGAGCGCCGGGCCGTCACCGAGGTGACCGTCGAGGAGGCGGGCGAGCGGGCGGCGATCCTGGTCGGCGTCGGGCATGACGTGCCGACGGCGGTCGCGGCCGCCCGGCACGCCCGGGAGGCCGGCGCCCACATGCTGATGGTCCACCAGCCCGTGCACCCGTACGTCTCCGAGAGCGGCTGGGTCGAGTACCACCGGGCCATCGCGGAGGCCGTGCCGGAGCTGGGCGTCGTCCCGTACATCCGCAACCCGCTCCTGAGCGGGGCCCGGCTCGCCGAGCTGGCCGACGACTGCCCCAACGTGGTCGGCGTGAAGTACGCGGTGCCGGACGCGGCGCGGTTCGCCTGCTTCGCCCGGGACGCGGGCCTCGACCGGTTCGTGTGGGTGGCGGGTCTGGCGGAGCCGTACGCCCCCTCCTACTTCGCGGGCGGCGCCACCGGCTTCACCTCGGGGCTCGTCAACGTCTCCCCCGCGCTCTCCCTGGAGATGCTGGGCGCGCTGCGGGCGGGCGACTACGCGACGGCGATGAAGGTGTGGGAGCGGATCCGCCGCTTCGAGGAGCTGCGGGCGGCCAACGCCAGCGCCGACAACGTGACGGTCGTCAAGGAGGCCCTCGCCTCGCTCGGCCTGTGCCGCCGCGACATCCGCCCGCCGAGCCGGGAACTCCCCGACGCCGAGCGGGCCGAGGTCGCCGCGATAGCCGCCGGGTGGCCGGTGTGAACGCGCCGGAGGGGACGGGGAGGCGTCCGGAAGAGATCGCGCAGACCGAGCGGCCCGAGCAGACCGAGCGGTCGCGGCGGCCCGGGGAGGCCGGGAAGGCCGGGATGCGGCCCGAGGAGCTGCGCAGCCACCAGTGGTACGGGACGGACGGACTGCGCTCGTTCAGTCACCGCGCCCGGACGCGCCAGCTCGGCTACCTGCCCGAGGAGCACCTCGGCAAGCCGGTGATCGCTGTCCTGAACACCTGGTCCGACATCAACCCGTGCCATGTGCACCTGCGCGACCGGGCGCAGGCCGTGAAGCGGGGGGTGTGGCAGGCCGGCGGTTTCCCGCTGGAGTTCCCGGTCTCGACCCTGTCGGAGACCTTCCAGAAGCCGACGCCGATGCTCTACCGCAACCTCCTGGCCCTGGAGACGGAGGAGCTGCTGCGCTCGTACCCGGTGGACGGGGCGGTGCTCATGGGCGGCTGCGACAAGACGACCCCGGCGCTGCTGATGGGCGCGGCCTCGGTCGACCTGCCGACGGTCTTCGTGCCGGCCGGTCCGATGCTGCCGGGCCACTGGCGCGGGGAGACGCTCGGCTCCGGTACGGACATGTGGAAGTACTGGGACGAGAAGCGGGCCGGGACGATCGGGGACTGCGAGCTGGCCGAGCTGGAGAACGGGCTCGCCCGCTCCCCCGGCCACTGCATGACCATGGGAACGGCCTCGACGCTGACGGCCGCCGCCGAGACGCTCGGCGTGACCGTGCCGGGTGCCTCCTCGGTGCCGGCGGTGGACTCGGGGCACGACCGGATGGCCGCGGCCTCGGGCCTGCGGATCGTGGAGCTCGTCCGGCAGGACCTGCGGCTGTCGCGGATCCTGACCCGGGAGGCGTACGAGGACGCGGTCGCCGCCGTCCTCGCGCTCGGCGGTTCGACGAACGCGGTCATCCACCTGATCGCCATGGCCGGGCGGTCGGGCGTGCGGCTGACGCTCGACGACTTCGACCGGATCGCGCGGACGGTGCCGGTGCTGGCGAACCTTCGGCCCGGCGGGCGGTTCCTGATGGAGGACTTCCACTTCGCCGGCGGCATGCCGGGGTTCCTGTCCCGGCTGACGGACGTACTGCACCTGGACCGGCCGACCGTCTCGCACGCCACGCTGCGGGAGCAGCTCTCCGGCGCCCTCGTGCACGACGACGAGGTGATCCGGGACCGGGCCCGGCCGCTGGCCGCCGAGGGCGGGGTCGCGGTGCTCCGCGGCAACCTCTGCCCCGACGGGGCGGTCATCAAGCACATCGCGGCCGAGCCGCGGTTGCTGAAGCACACCGGCCCGGCGGTCGTCTTCGACGACTACCGGACGATGCAGCGGACGATCGACGACCCGGCGCTCGGGATCACCGCCGACCACGTCCTGGTACTGCGCGGTGCGGGTCCCAAGGGCGGTCCGGGGATGCCGGAGTACGGCATGCTGCCGATCCCCCGCTACCTGCTGGAGCAGGGCGTGCGGGACATGGTGCGCATCTCGGACGCGCGGATGAGCGGGACGAGTTATGGGGCGTGCGTGCTGCACGTGGCGCCCGAGTCCCATGTCGGCGGACCCCTTGCCCTCGTCCGTACGGGCGATGCGATCACCCTCGACGTCGCGGCCCGCTCCCTCCACCTGCACGTCACGGACGAGGAGCTGGACCGGCGACGGGCCGCGTGGACACCGCCGCCGGCCCGGTACGAGCGCGGCTACGGCGCGCTGTACATGGAGCAGATCTCCCAGGCGGACACCGGCTGCGACTTCGCGTTCCTGTCCCGGCCCGGGAAGACCCCCGATCCGTACGCGGGCTGAACCCCGCCCCGAGCTCAGCGGCCCCGGGCCCACCACCCGCGCTCTGCCCGTCCACCTCACCGACCCCATCGTTCGACATGTCGAACGTCGTTCGCGAAGCGCTTCACCTTTGGTGCGGTGCGCCCGCGGACCCCGCACGCCCGCCCGAGAACGGAGCCGCCGTCATGGCCACAGCTGTGACCCCACCGCCCCGAGCCGCCACGGCACGGGGGCGCCGCCACACGGGAGCGACCCCCCGCCGGCTGCCGTACCTCCTGATCGCCCCCGCGGTCCTGCTGATGCTGGGCTTCATCGCCTACCCGGTGCTCAGCGTCTTCTACTACAGCCTCCAGCACCACAACCCCACCAAGCCCTGGCGGAACGGCTTCGCGGGCCTGGAGAACTTCACCCGGATCTTCACCGAGGACCCGCACTTCTGGGGAACGCTGACCTTCAGCCTCAAGTGGGTCGTCGTCGAGGTGACCCTCCAGCTCCTCTTCGGCCTGGCGCTCGCCCTCATCGTCAACCAGACGTTCGTCGGCCGGGCGCTCGGCCGGGCCCTGGTCTTCTCGCCCTGGGCGGTCTCCGGCGTGCTCACCTCGGCGATCTGGGTGCTGCTCTACAACTCCCAGACCGGCATCACCCGTTACCTGGCGGACCTGGGGATGGGCGAGTACGGCACGTCCTGGCTCTCCGACACCGCCACCGTCTTCCCGGCGGCGATCGTCGCCGACCTCTGGCGCGGCGTCCCCTTCTTCGCCATCCTCATCCTCGCCGACCTCCAGTCGATCCCCCGGGACCTGTACGAGGCGGCCGAGGTCGACGGGGCGGGCCGGGTCCGGCAGTTCTTCCACATCACCCTGCCCCACATCCGCGACGCCATCGTCCTGTCCACGCTGCTGCGCGCGGTGTGGGAGTTCAACAACGTCGACCTGCTCTACACGCTGACCGGCGGCGGCCCGGCGGGCGAGACGACGACCCTGCCGCTGTACATCGCCCAGACCAGCGTCGAAGCCCACAACTTCGGCTACGCCTCCGCCCTCACCACGGTGGCGTTCGTGATCCTTCTCTTCTGCTCGATCGTCTATCTGCGCCTGAGCAAGTTCGGAGGCGACGGCAAGTGACCGCCGAGACCACGCTGGCCGCCGTGCCGGCCACCGGGGGCGCAGCGGCCGCCCCCACGCCCCCCGACCGGACCCCGCCGGCCACGGCGCGCAAACGGAACCGCGCCTGGGACGAGGTGCCCCGCTGGCAGATCTACCTGCCGCTCGGGATCTACCTCCTCTTCACCCTCGTCCCCTTCTACTGGATCCTCCTCTTCGCCGTGCGTCCCGCCGGCTCCACCTCGCTCGTGCCCTGGCCGATGACCACGGCGCACTTCGAGAAGGTGTGGACCGACCGCAGCTTCGGCGTCTTCTTCCAGAACAGCCTGCTCATCGGCGTGGCGGTGCTGATCAGCACCACGGTCGTCGCGCTCGCGGGCGGATACGCCCTCGCCCGCTTCGAGTTCAGGATCAAGAAGGGCTTCATGCTCGCCCTCCTCTGCTCCCAGTTCGTGCCGGGCGCGCTGCTCCTCGTCCCGCTGTTCCAGATCTTCGCCGAGCTGCGGATGATCAACTCGATGGGCAGCGTGATCATCGCCGAGACCGTCTTCCAGCTGCCGCTGTCGATGATCCTCATCAGCGGCTTCATCAGGAACGTGCCCGTCTCCCTGGAGGAGGCGGCCTGGGTCGACGGCTGCAACCGCTTCCACGCCTTCCGCGTGGTGGTGCTGCCGCTGCTGCGCCCCGGACTCGTCGCCGTCGGCTCCTTCGCCTTCGTCCACGCCTGGAACCACTTCCTCTTCGCCCTGATGTTCCTCAGCAGCCAGAGCAAGCAGACGATCCCCGTCGGCCTGAACACCCTCATGGGCGCCGACAGCGTGGACCTCGGCGCGCTCGCCGCCGGCGGTGTCATCGCCGCCGTCCCGGTCGTCATCGTCTTCGCCTTCATCCAGAAGTGGCTGGTCACCGGGTTCAGCGCCGGGGCGGTGAAGGGATGACCACTCCCCGCGCCACCCCACGCACCACCCCACGCACCACCCCCCGCACCACCCCACGCGCCGCCGAACCGCTGCCCGTCGTCCTCGCGGGCGCCCGCGGCCACGGCCGCAGCCACCTCCTCAACATCCGCAGGCTCGAAGGGCTCGGCCGGGTCCGGCTCGCCGGCGTCTGCGAGCTGCGCCCGCTGGACGCGGCCGAACTCGACGGCCCGGGGGAGCAGCCCGAGCAGTCCGCCGACTTCGAGGCGCTGCTCGCCTCCACCGGAGCCCGGATCGCCGTGCTGAGCACCCCGATCCAGACGCACACCGACATGACGCTGGCCGCCGCGCGGCACGGCGCCCACGTCCTCCTGGAGAAGCCTCCGGCCCCCTCGTACGCGGAGTTCCGGCGGATGGCCGACGGCGTCGAGGCGGCCGGGGTGGCCTGCCAGATCGGCTTCCAGTCGCTCGGCTCGCACGCCGTGCCCGCCATCCGCCGGATGGTCGAGGAGGGCGCGATCGGCGAGCTGCTGGGGGTCGGCGCCGCCGGGGCGTGGGTCCGCGACGAGGCCTACTTCCGGCGCGCCCCCTGGGCCGGGCACCGGCGCCTCGACGGCGTGGACGTCGTCGACGGGGCGCTCACCAACCCGCTGGCCCACGCGGTCGCGACGGCGCTCACCCTGGCCGGCGCCTCCCGGGCGGAGGACGTCGCGCACATCGAGACCGAGCTGCACCGCGCCCACGCCATCGAGTCCGACGACACCTCCGCCGTACGGATCGTCACCTCCTCCGGCCGGCCGGTCACCGTCGCGGTCACGCTCTGCGCCGAGCGGACCGCCGAGCCGTACGTGGTCGTGCACGGCGACCGGGGCCGGATCACCTTCTGGTACCGACTCGACCGGGTGCTCGTGCAGCGGGCGGGCCACGGCCCGGTCGAGACCGACCACGGCCGCACCGACCTCCTGGAGAACCTGGTCGCGCACGTGACCGACGGCGAGCCGCTGTGGGTGCCGCCGGCCGACACCGGGGCGTTCATGCGGGTCGTCGAGGCCGTGCGGACGGCGCCCGACCCCCGCGAACTGCCCGCCGCGCACTGGCGGGCCGAGCCGGGCGAGAGCGCCCCGCGCCGGGTCGTCGAAGGCATCGACGCGCTGGTCGACGCCAGCGCCGACCGGCTCAGGCTCTTCTCCGAACTCGACGCCCCCTGGGCGTCGCCGACCCGGGCGGAGGTCCGGTGAACACGGACCGCACCCCGGCCCTGCGCTGCGCGGGCCGGACCGTCGCCCACTACACCACCCGCCCCGACCTGGCCCTCGGCCACGCGCCCCGGCCGTACCTCCACCCCGTCACCACCCTCGCCGGGCGCGCGGTGACCGAGACCGTCCCCGCGGACCACCCGCACCACCTGGGCGTCGGCATCGCCGTCCCCGACGTCGACGGGCACAACTTCTGGGGCGGGCGCACCTTCGTCCGCGACCGCGGCCCGGTCGCACTCGACAACCACGGGGTGCAGCGCCACGACGGGTTCAAGCTGTGCGACCCGGACGGCTTCGTGGAGGAGCTGAGCTGGACGGCGGGCGGGGAGCGGCTGCTGCGCGAGCACCGCACGGTGGCGGCGACCGCGCTCACCGGCACGGCGTGGGCGCTCGACCTGACCTTCTCCCTCGCGAACGTCTCCGGGCGTGACCTGTCGATCGGCAGCCCCGCCACCAACGGCCGTCCGGGCGCCGCCTACGGCGGCTTCTTCTGGCGCGCCCCGCGGGAGGCCGTCCCGCCCCTGGCGTTCGGCGCGGCGGGCGACGGCGAGGCCGCGGTGCACGGCGCGCGCGGCGACTGGGTGGCCCTCGCGGGCGACGGCTGGACCCTGGTCTTCGCCGGGGCGACCGCGACGACCCGGCGCGACCCCTGGTTCGTGCGGGCCGCCGAGTACCCGGGCGTCGGCTCGTCGCTCGCCTTCGACGAGCGCCTTCCGGTGGCGGCCGGGGAGACGGTCGTACGGCGCGTGGTGACGGTGGTCGCCGACGGGCGCCTGGACCGGGACGGGGCCGCGGCCCTGGTCCGCAAGGCGGTGGCGGCATGAGCGGCCCCTGGTGCCCGGGGTCACCGGTGACCTCGTCGACGGCACGTACCGCAACCCGGTCCTGGCGGCCGACTGGTCCGATCCGGACGTCCTGCGGGTCGGCGAGGACTACTACCTCACCGCCTCCAGCTTCGGCCGGGCCCCCGGCCTGCCGCTGCTGCACTCGCGGGACCTGGTCAACTGGACGCTGGTCGGCCACGCCCTGGAACGGCTCGAACCGGCGGCGGCGTTCGCGGCGCCCGGACACGACCGCGGGGTGTGGGCGCCCTCGTTCCGGCACCACGACGGCCGGTTCTGGATCTTCTGGGGTGACCCCGACCACGGGATCCACCAGATCAACGCCCCTTCGGTGCGCGGCCCGTGGACGAGCCCCCACCTGGTGAAGGCGGGGCGCGGCCTCATCGACGCCTGTCCCCTGTGGGACGAGGAGTCGGGCGAGGCGTACCTCGTGCACGCCCTCGCCAAGTCCCGCGCCGGGGTCAACAACCGGCTGATCGGGCACCGGATGAGCCCGGAGGGCGACAAGGTCCTCGACGAGGGCCGGGTCCTGGTCGACGCCGACCTGATCCCCGGCTGGTTCACCCTGGAGGGCCCCAAGCTCTACCGCCACGACGGCTGGTTCTGGATCCTCGCCCCGGCCGGGGGCGTGGCCACCGGCTGGCAGGGCGCCTTCCGGTCGCGGTCCTTCTTCGGCCCGTACGAGGAGCGGATCGTCCTCGCGCAGGGCGACACCGACGTCAACGGCCCGCACCAGGGCGGCTGGGTGCGCACCCAGCGCGGCGAGGACTGGTTCCTCCACTTCCAGCAGTGCGGGGCGCTCGGGAGGCTCGTCCACCTCCAGCCGATGCGCTGGGACGGCGACGGGGACGGGGACGGCTGGCCGGTGCTCGGCGCGGAGGGCGCCCCGGTGCGGGTCCACCGCAAGCCGGACCTGCCGGAGCAGCCGCCGTCGCGGCCGGCCGTCGACGACACCTTCCCCGGCGGGCGGTTCGGCCGCCAGTGGCAGTGGACCGCCAACCCGGGCGAGGGCTGGGCCGTCCGGCACGGGTGCGACGGGCTGCGCCTAAACTGCGTGCGTACGGAGCGGCTCGACGACCTGCGGAGCGTGCCGCACGTGCTGACCCAGCGGCTGCCGGCCGGGGCGCGCCTGGTCGAGGTCGGGCTGCGGCTCGACGGCGAGGGCGCGCCCGGGGCGCGGGCCGGGCTGGTCGTCCTGGGTGACGCGTACGCCTGGATCGGCCTGGAGCGCGGCCCGGACGGCGCCGTCCGGCTCGTGCACCGCTTCGCGCCGGGCAACGCCGACCGGGAGCGGGACGCGGCCCGGTCCCGGCCCCTGCCGGACGCGGAGCCCGGCGGCGGGACCGAGGTCCTGCTGCGGATCGAGGTCACGGCGGACGCGCGCTGCCGCTTCTCGTACGCCTCCGGGAGCACCGCGGATCCGGTGCCGCTCGGGCCGGAGTTCACGGCGACGCCCTGGCGCTGGGTCGGGGCCCTGCTCGGCCTGTTCGCCGGGGCGCCGGAGGGCGCGGGGCACGCCGGGACGGCCGTGTTCACCGCCTTCCGTACGACTCCCCTCTGACCCCGTCCGTTCCTGACGACACCCCCGTCCTTCCTTCGGACTCACCCCCACCCATTTCCCGCACAACCAAGAGAAGAGAGCCGACGATGACCATCTTCCGTGGTGGACGGCGCAGAGCCGCCCTCGCCCTCGCCCTGACCGGTGCCCTCGCCCTGACCGCCACCGCCTGCGGTGACGACGGCAGCGGCGCGGGCGGTGACAAGGGCACCGAGGGATCGGGCAAGGGAAAGATCACCTTCTGGGACAACAACGGCGGTGTGCGCACCGACGTCTGGAAGGAGATCATCGCCGACTTCGAGAAGGCGAACCCGGACATCGACGTCGAGTACGTCGGGGTGGCCTCCAAGGAGGTCCAGTCCAAGTACGACACCGCCATCCAGGGGGGCGGCCTGCCAGACGTCGGCGGCGTCGGCGCGGCGATGCTCGCCGGGATCGCGGCGCAGAACGCCCTCGAACCGCTCGACGAGCGCATCGAGTCCAGCTCCCTGAAGGGGAAGCTGAACGCGGGCATGGTCGAGAACGTCCGGTCGGCCGGCGGCCGGGGCAAGCTGTTCACGGTCCCCACCTCGGCCAGCAACGGCGTCCTCTACTACCGCACCGACCTGTTCGAGGCGGCCGGGCTCCCGGAGCCGTCCACCTGGTCGGCGTTCTACGCGGCGGCCGACAAGCTCACCCAGAAGGACAAGAACCGCTTCGGCTACACGATCCGCGGCGGCGCGGGCTCCATCGCGCAGGCCCTGGACGCCATGTACGGCCAGAGCGGCATCAAGGAGTTCTGGGCGGGCGACAGGACGACGGTCAACGACCCGAAGAACGTGGCGGCGCTGGAGAAGTACGCGGGGCTGTTCAAGAAGAACACCCCGGCGGCCGACGTCAACAACGACTTCACCAAGATGGTCGCGCAGTGGGACAGCGGCGAGATCGGCATGCTCAACCACAACCTGGGCTCCTACCAGGACCATGTGAAGGCGCTCGGCACGGAGAAGTTCCGGGGCATCCCGAACCCGACCCTGGACGACGGCACCCGGGTGATGGTCTCCAACCCGGTCGACGGCCTGGGGCTCTTCTCCTCCAGCAAGAACAAGGCCGCCGCCTGGAAGTTCATCGAGTTCGCCGCCTCGCACGAGTCGAACAGCAAGTGGAACAAGTCGGCCGGCGCGATCCCCGCCAACACCGAGGCGGCGAAGGACCCGTGGCTCCAGGAGGCGGAGCCGACCAAGCTCGCCGCCGAGGTGCTGTTCAGCGGCAAGGCCACGATCGTCCAGCTGCCGTACTACCTCCCCGACTGGAACACCATCTCCAAGGCCGACAACGAGGCCGAGTTCCAGAAGGTCCTGCTGGGCAAGGCGACCGCCAAGGAGTTCCTCGACACCCTCGCGGAGCAGCTGAACGCGGCGCAGGCCGAGTGGAAGCAGCAGAACAAGTGAGCGTCGGACGCCGCGGGGTCGTCGCGGCCGGGGCGGGCCTCGCGCTCGCCCTGGCCGCGGGCCCGGCCGCCGCCCGAGCCGAAGGGCCCCGCCGCATGCGCACCCTGTTCGTCGCGGGCGACTCGACCGCCGCCCAGAAGTACGCCGACGCCGCACCCGAGACCGGCTGGGGCATGGCCCTGCCGTTCTTCCTGCACCGGGACCTGCGGGTCGCGAACCACGCGGTCAACGGGCGCAGCACCAAGAGCTTCCTCGACGAGGGGCGGCTCGAACCGGTCCTCGCGGCGATCCGCCCCGGCGACGTGCTGCTGGTCCAGTTCGGTCACAACGACGCCAAGAGCGCCGACCCGGCCCGTTACACCGCGCCGTGGACGGCGTACCGGGACAACCTGCGGACGTTCGTGGAGGGCGCCAGGTCCCGGGGCGCGCTCCCGGTCCTCGCCACCTCCGTGGAGCGGCGGAGGTTCGACGCCTCCGGCACCGCGCTGCGCACGCACGGCGACTACCCGGCGGCGATGCGCGCGGTGGCGCGCGCCTCGGACGTGCCGCTCCTGGACATCGAGGCGCTGTCGCTGGCGCTGTGGCAGCGGCTCGGCCCGGAGACCACCACGACGTACTTCAACTGGACCGCCACCGAGCAGGACAACACCCACTTCAACCCTCCGGGGGCGATCGCCGTGGCCCGTCTCGTGGCCCGCGAACTGCTCCGCACCCGGGTCCTGGCGCCGCGCGAGACGCGCCGCCTGGACGACGACGTCCCCACCGGCCTGATCACCTGGCCCGCATCCGAGGAGAGCCCTTCGTGAACAGACGCAAGCAGCTGGGAGTGGTGGCCGCGACCGCCCTCGTCCTGACGGTCACCGCCCCCGCCGCCGGTGCGCACTCCGGCCACCGGCCGGGCGGCGACCCGGCCCGCGCGACGCTCCCGGCCGGGGACGGCTGGGCCTCGTCGGGGACGGGTACGACGGGCGGCGCCGCCGCCGACGCCTCCCGGGTCTTCACGGTCACCACCTGGGAGGAGTTCCGGGCGGCGCTGGCCGTCCCCGGCACCGAGCCGCGGATCGTGAGGGTCGTCGGCACCCTGGACGCGACCGCCGCGGGCTGCGGCGCCTTCGCCGCCCCCGGCTACGACTTCGGCGCCTACCTCGCCGCGTACGACCCGAAGGTGTGGGGGTACGAGAACGAGGTCAGCGGCCCGCAGGAGGAGCTGCGGGCGGCCTCGGCCACCGCGCAGGGCCAGGCCGTCAAGGTGAGGGTGCCGGCCAACACGACGATCGTGGGCGTCGGCCGGAAGGCCGGGATCACCGGCGGCAGCCTCCAGGTGCAGGGCGTGGACAACGTCATCGTGCGCAACCTGACCCTGGAGAGCCCGCTGGACTGCTTCCCCCAGTGGGACCCGACGGACGGCGCCACCGGCGCCTGGAACTCGGAGTACGACAGCCTCGTCGTGTACGGCTCCACGCACGTGTGGATCGACCACAACACGTTCACCGACGGGGCCCACCCGGACAGCTCCCTGCCCTCGTACTTCGGGGAGCTGTACCAGCAGCACGACGGCGAGCTGGACGTGGTGCGCGGCGCGGACCTGGTCACGGCGTCCTGGAACGTCTTCACCGACCACGACAAGACGCTGATGATCGGCAACAGCGACAGCGCGGGCGCCACCGACCGGGGCAGGCTGCGGGTCACCCTGCACCACAACCTCTTCGAGAACGTGGTGGAGCGGGCGCCCCGGGTGCGCTTCGGCCAGGTCGACGCGTACAACAACCACTTCGTGGTGCCGGACGCCAGCTACGTGTACAGCTTCGGCATCGGCCAGGAGTCCCAGCTGTACGCCGAGAAGAACGCGTTCACGCTGGCCGCCGGCGTCCCGGCGGGGAGGATCCTGAAGAAGTGGAAGGACGCCCCGGTCACCACCGTCGGCAACTACGTCAACGGCGCCCCGGTCGACCTGCTCGCCGTCCATAACGAGCAGTACCCCGCGGAGCTGCTGCGCGGGGACGCGGGCTGGACGCCGGTGCTGCGCACCCGGGTCGACCACCCGCGCGCGGTGCCCGCGCTCGTCGACCACCGGGCGGGCGCGGGCCGGCTGCGCTGAGCCTCCGGTACCCGCCCTGCCAGGGGCCGCGGCGGCTCCCCCCGTGCCGCCCCGGCCCCTGTTCCGTTCCTGCCTGCCGTCACTCATCTGATTCCGCCGTCGCGACCAGCGAAGGAGCACCCGCATGCCCGCGCACGACCCCCGCACCGCCTCCGCCTCCCCCGCGTCCGGGGCCGTCCTCGGCCGCCGTGCCCTGCTGACCGCCGGGGCCGGGGCCGCGCTCGCCCTCGCCCTCCCGGCGGCGCCCGCCTCGGCGACCACGACGGCCTCGCCGGCCCCCCTCGGCCGGCCCTTCGGGCGGTACGGTTCCCCGGCCGCCCGGCTGAGCCGTCGGACCCTGTACGTGCACCCCGGCGGGCTCGGTGACCACACGAGCGTGCAGGCTGCGGTCGCGGCGGCGAACGGCCCCGGCTGGATCCTGGTGCTCGCCCCGGGAACGTACCGGGAGACGGTGGTCGTCGGCGCGGCCCGTACGGACATGACCTGGATCGGGGCCACCGGGAACGCCAAGGACGTCGTCGTCGTGTACGACAACGCGGCCGGGACTCCGCAGCCCGGGGGCGGCACCTACGGGACCTCGGGGTCCGCGACGACCACCGTCCAGGCGGACGGCTTCACCGCCCACGCGGTCACGTTCGCCAACGACTTCCTGCGCACGGACCTGCCGGGGAACCCCGGCACGCAGGCGGTGGCGCTGAAGGCGCAGGGCGACCGCTCGGCCTTCTTCCACTGCCGTTTCCTCGGCCACCAGGACACGCTGTACGCGGACTCGGCGTCCCTGGGTTCCTTCGCCCGCCAGTACTTCGCGTACTGCTACGTCGAGGGTGACGTGGACTTCGTCTTCGGCCGCGCGACGGCGGTGTTCGAGCACTGCCACTTCCGCACGCTGGTCCGTACGGACCTGGCGGGCGCCCCGTACGGGTTCGTCTTCGCCCCCTCGACGGCGGGACCGAACCCCTACGGGTTCCTCGCGGTCCGCTGCCGGATCACCAGCGAGGCCCCGGACGGCTTCTACAAGCTGGCCCGGCCCTGGGTGCCGAGTTCGGACCTGACGGCGCGGCCGTCGCTCGTCGTCCGCGAGAGCTTCCTCGGCGCGGGGATCGACGCCGTCGCCCCGTACGCGAACATGCGCGAGGCCCACCCGTGGCAGGCGCAGCGCTTCGCCGAGTACCGCAACACCGGGCCGGGCGCGGAGATCACGGTGCCGGAGAACCGCCCGCAGCTGACGTGGGCCGGGGCACGGGCGGCGAGCCGTGCCGGATACCTCGGCGACTGGGAACCGCGCCCGGACTGCTTCTGACACCGGGGGCGCGGGCGGGAGGGGGCGGGGGCACGGCCAGGGGCGCGGGCGTGCCCCCGGAGCCGGGCCCCGCCGGTGGGGGACGGACGGGGCCCGGGGTCTGCGGCGGCGGCGCGCCCGTCAGCCGGTGAAGGTCCACCTCTGCGCCGGGGCGTTGTCGCACGCGGCCAGCGTCAGCCGGGTGCCGTTCGCGGTGGCGCCTCCGGCCGGCGCGAGGCATCGGCCGCCGCTGCGGATCGAACTCTCGGCGCCGAGGGACCACTTCTGTCCGGCGCTCCCGTCGCACGCCTGCACGGTGACCTCGGCGGCGGCCGCGCCGTCGAGGCAGACGCCGTCCAGTCCGGTGAGCCGGCCGTCGGCGTGGAAGGTCCACTTCTGGTTGCCGCCCCCGTGGCAGGTGTAGAGCGTCGGCCGGGTGCCCGGGGCGGTGCTGCTGTACGGGAGGTCGACGCAGCTCGTGGAGGCGGCGTTGACCAGGGTCGTGTCGCTCGGCGGCGGCGCGGCGAGGCCCGTCGCGGAGAGTTCCCCGACGCTGGTCCACGGTCCGCGGTTCCCCGCCTCGCTGAGGGCCCTGAGCTTCAGGTGGCGGCCCGTCTTCGGCGTCAGCGGCAGGGTGGTGCTCCCGGCGATGTCGGCCAGGGTGCCGCTCGCCACCGGGGTGCCCCAGTCGGCGGTGGTCTCCGAGACGTAGACCTCGTAGCGGCCGACGCGGCCGTTGACTCCCCCGTCCTGCCGGGGCAGGTGGGTGAGGCCGTCGACGGTGTACCGCCCGCCGAGGTCGACGCGCAGCTCGTGCGGCAGCGGGGCGGGGGTGCCGGAGGACCAGGCGGTGTGCCAGAGCGTGGCCGGGTCGCCGTCGACGGCGTGGCCCGCCGGCTGGGCGGCCTCCTGGCTGTCCGCGGTGGCGGTCCAGCCGGCCTGGGGGATGCGCGGGGAGGCCGGGACGGGCGTCGCCGTCGGGAGGGTGGTGCCCGTCGCCTTGACCGTGAACGCTCCCGACCGGCTGCCGGCCTTGATCCACAGGAGGCCGCCGCGGTCGGCCGCGTCGAAGAACCAGCCGGTGGCGGCGGCGTCGTAGGCGCTCTTGGAGGTGTGCTTGGTCAGCTTCGTCGTGCCGACGGTGACGCCCGAGGGCGCGCCGGCGGTGTGGACGCTGAAGTCGTAGCCGCGGGAGGCGGGTTTGCCGGCGTAGCTGCCGTTCGCCGCGCCGACCGCGATGGTGACGTCGCCGGTCCCGGCGGTCGGCGCGGTGACGTCGACCTTCTGCTTGGCGAAGGCGCCGTTCTGGAAGGCGCGCGTGATGCCGTCGTCCTCGTAGAGCGTGAAGGAGGAGGTGCCGCGCGGGTGGATGTCGTAGGTGAGGGTCGAGACGGCCTTCTCACCCGTGTGGTTCATCTGCGGCCACATCGGGACGATGCCGCCGCCCTTCACGAACAGCGGCAGCCTGTCCAGGGGGGCGTGGTACCCGTGGAGCCAGCCGGGGCCCCGGTGGGTCGTGCCGGTCCAGTAGTCGGTCCAGGTTCCGGCCGGGAGGTAGATGCCGTTGCGGACGGAGGTGTCGGAGACGACCGGGGCGACGAGGAAGGAGTCGCCCGCCATGAACTGGCCGCTCGTCGCGTTGCCACGGGCCACCGGGTCGTCGGGGTACTCCAGCACCATCGCCCGCGTGCTGGGCACGCCGGTCTCGTGGGCGACGCGGCTCATGCTGTACAGGTACGGCATGAGGCGCATCTTCAGCTTGAGGTACGTGCGGTTGATCGACAGGTACGGTTCGGCGAAGCGCCAGGGCTGCTTGTCCTGGTAGCCGGCCGCGGGGTGGGTGGCGCCCCAGCCGGACATGGTCATGAAGGCGGGGGTGAACGCCTTCCACTGGAGGTCGCGGACGTAGGTCTCGGGGCTGCCGGCGAAGATCCCGTCGACGTCTCCGGCCGCGTAGTTGAGGCCGGAGAGCCCGGCGCCGGCGAGGGCGGGGACGTGCCAGCGCATGTCGTCCCAGGTGCCGTAGGTGTCGCCGGTCCAGACGACGGCGTTGCGCTGGGTTCCGGCCCAGCCGTCGACCGTCCAGACGAAGCGCCGGGCGTCGGAGTTCTTCTCGATGCCGTCGACGGCCTGCTGGACGCCGTCGAAGGCGTACTTGTAGCCGCGGCCGACCCAGGCGACGTCCGTCTTGACGGCGCGGCTGCCGGAGACGCCGACCTCGTCGCGGATGTTCGCGAGGCCGCTGTCGGTCCACAGTCCGGTCTTGAAGCCCTTCTCGCCGAGTGCCTGCACGGTGGCGGTGAGGTCGGTGTACCCGCAGCCGTAACCGTCGTTGGGCAGGAACCAGCCGGAGGGCATGTCGGCGGCGCGGGCGTCGGTGGCGTAGCCGACGACGTCGGGGGTCGTCTGGTGCCGGGCCCTCGTGTGGTCGCCGCGGTAGTCGGGGTTGGACGCGTTCCAGCAGTCGGCGTTGCCCAGCTCGAAGCCCCACTGGGGAGCGAGGAACGGTTTGCCGGTGACGTCGGTGTAGTCGTCGAGGACGCCCTTGAGGGAGGTGTCGACGAAGTACCAGGCGTCGAAGCGGTTCTCGTCGTGCGTGAACGCGCCGGGCGAGCCGAAGCTGTACGAGCCTGGCGCCCAGGTGTTGCGCATGACGCCGTAGCCCTTGGTGGACATGTAGAACGGCGCCGGGCTGGCGTTGGTGTTCTCCCGGTACTTGTTGTCGACGGCGACGGGCACGGTCTTGCCGCGCAGCGCCCACTCCCCCAGGCGCAGGCCGGTGCCGTAGAACTGCTCGTCGGCGTCCTGGGAGAGGTACTGGGTGGTCTTGGTGCCGTCCCAGCTGGTGGGTGCGGTCTCCTCCCACACGAGGGTGCGGTCGTCCGCGCGGTAGACGGAGAACCGCAGGGGTGACTTGTGGACGTGGACGGAGAGTTCGGGAGTGGTGACGCGGTAGTGGGTGCCCGCGTCGGTGAAGCCCGTCGTGACCGCTCCGAAGTCCGTGTTGATCGCGAGGTCGGTACCCGCCGGGTCGTCCGTGAAGCGGCCGTCGGGGGCGAGCCAGATGCGGAAGACGTCGGAGCGGGCGAACGAGATGCGGGCCCTGGCGCCCGAGGACGTGGTGGCCGTGAACGTCGGTCCGGACTGGCTGAACCCGGTGACCGCGCCCGCGGTTCCGGCCGCGGCGGTTCCGGTGGGGCCGACGGTGACGAGTCCGAGGCCGGCCACGAAGGTGGCGAGTGCGGTGACGAGGGATCTTCTGCGCCCGGCGTGCCTGCGGGGGGTCGAGCCGTGGGTCATGAGGCTCCCTGGGACGGTCCGGAGGCGGACGACGCTGCCGGACACCTGGAGGCGGACGGCCTGTAATGTACGCGACACAAACGCAGGATGAGAAGAGTTGCAACGAAGAGCGTTCATTCGAGCATGAACGATCGCCGGAGCCCGCTTCTCGCGGACTCCGACGATCGGCCGGGCGGGCGGGTCAGCGGCGGGGTCAGCCGATGGTCCACCGCTGGACGGTTCCGCCGGTGTCCGGCTGCTGGGTGACGGGAGCGCCGTTCGTGGCGCCGCCGGTCAGGAGCAGCCCGCTGGCCACCGAGGCGACCGTGTGGGTGCCGTCGGCCCGGCGGGTGACGTTCCACCGCTGGTTGGGGCCACCGCTGCACGTCCACTGGATGATCTTGGCGCCGGCGCTGGTGGATCCGCTGTGGACGTCGGCGCAGAGACCCGACTCGGCGTTCTTGAGGACGTAACTCCCGTCGGCCTGACGGGTGAACGTCCACTTCTGGTTGGGGCCGCCGGTCGGCGTCCAGGTGATCAGCTGGGTACCGGCGACGGTGCTGTGGTCGGGGTTGTCGAGGGCCCGGCCGTCGGCGGTCAGGGTGTGCGTCCCGTCGAGGGTGGCGGGGGCCGGACCGGTCGCGGTGAGCGTCAGGGTCTGCTCGCCGGCCGTGCGGCTGCCGCCGACGGCGTTGCCGGTGGTGTTGGTCCAGCTGCGGGTGGGCGTGGTCTCGGCGGGTCGGCCCGGGTCGGCGGAGAGCCCGATGACGAGCCCGCTGTACCGGTTGACGATCTTGTACGTGCCGGTGGGGCTGTCGTCAGTGGGAGAGGCGCCGGGGACGACGAACCACTGTTGGCCCACGGTGGGGCCGGCGGGGCCCGGGTTGGTGACGGTGGGCTTGGTGCCCCAGGCGCGGGTGGTCGTCGTCGTGGAGTCGACGCCGAGGAGCTGGCCGGTGGACGCGTTGGCGATGCGGTAGGAGCCGTCACCGTGGGACGCGAAGGTCCACGAGTCCAGGCCGGAGCCGGACGCGGAGGCCAGGGAGGTGGTGGCGGAGCTGCCGGATGCCTGGGCGAGGACGCGGCCGTCGCCGTTGGCGATGCGGTAGGTCTTGGTCGTGTCGACGGGTGCGGCGGGTGCGGTGGTGTCGATCTTCAGGTTGATGTACTCGGCGCTTGTGTTGTTCGAGCAGCCGAAGGAGCAGTAGGAGCGGAAGTCCTTGCCGACGATGCCGGAGCTGGTCTTGTTGGCGCTGTCGAGGAACCAGCGGTACCAGGAGGCGTTCTTGTAGCCGCCGGTGTCACCGAGGCGGAACCACTTCTGCGTGGTGAGGTTGTCGGTGGCGTAGATCTCCTGGGAGGCGTTCCCGCTCTGGTCGACGGCCTGGGGCTGGCCGATGTAGAGGCCGAGGTGGGCGTTGTAGGTGATGTCCATGACGAACAGGGGAGACGTCGGCGGGGTGAGGCCTGCGGCCACCTGCTCGCTCACCGAGCCGGGACTGGAGGGCTTGTACTCCTTGTCGGGCGCGGTGTATCCGGTGGTGCTGCCGGATCCGACCGGGACCATGGTGCTCTCGCGGCCGCCGACGCCCGGCTCGGTCCAGGCGCCGTTGTACCACTTGCGCCAGGAGTCGGGCGCCATCTTGCCGGAGATCGGGGCGCGGGCGACGTGCCCGTAGAAGGCGGCCCAGCCGCCGCCCTTGTTCACGAGGCGGGAGCCGTAGAAGGCGTAGAAGTAGCCGGAGGCGGTGTCCACGAACAGCCTGGGGTCACCGTCGCCGTAGTGGTACGTCTGCTGCGGGAAGGCGGCGGTGTCCCCGCGCTTCGTGCTGTAGGGGGAGGTGATGACGTGGTCCTTGATGGTCCACGTGCGGCCCTGGTCCTTGGAGACGGCGTAGTCGATGCCGTCGTAGTGGGAGTAGTCCGCGAAGGGCTCCGGGGTGAACTCGTTGTGCACCAGGCCGTACCAGTCGCCGGTGTCGGGGTCGACCCATGTGCCGACGAGAACGCAGTAGTTCCGGTGGGCGTAGGTCCCGGTGGAGGGCGCCTGGGTGGACTTCACGCCGGTCACGCTGTTGTTGCAGCGCCACGTGGTGTTGTTGTTGCGGTCGTTGGAGTTGGCCGGGTTGACCGCGTCGCTGAGGGCGCTGGAGCGGGTGGCGGTGTCGAAGTTCGTACCGGTGTAGAAGCTCCACTTGCGCGAGTCGGTCGCGCTGTAGAGCGAGTGCGCCTGCTGGAAGTAGAAGGTGCCGTCCTTGTCGATGTACGGAGCGGCCGGCGTGTCGTCCGGGGTCGTCCAGGAGCCCTTGGCGCCGACGGTGACGGTGTACGACGCGGCGGCCGGTTCCGCCGATGCGGCCGTGGGTGTCGTCAGCGTGACGGCGCCCGTGACGACCAGCGCGGCCGCGGTGAGCGCCCCGGCCAGTCTGGTGCGGGAAGCGTGCAACGGTACTCCTTCGGCAAGGGAGCCGGGGAACGGCTCCGGGGGGAGGTGCGGGAGGGGAAGGGTCAGATGAGGGGTGCGGGAGCCGTCACTTGACGGCCCCGGCGGTCATGCCGGCGCGCCAGTACCGCTGGAGCGAGAGGAAGGCGATCAGGAGCGGGACCACGGAGACCAGTGAGCCGATGACGACGAGGGGCGGGGGCACGGCCACGTGGCTGGCGTTCCAGCCCACGAGGCCGACCGTGACCGGCTGGAGCCGGTCGTCGCCGAGGACCATGGCGGGCAGCAGGTAGTTGTTCCAGATCTCCACGAACTGGAAGAGGAAGATCGTCACCAGGGCGGGGAGCATCATCCGTACCGCGATCGCGCGGAAGACGCGGAACTCGCCCGCGCCGTCGATGCGCCCGGCTTCGAGGACCTCGTCGGGCACGCTCTGTTCGGCGAAGACCCGGGCGAGGTAGACGCCGAAGGGGCTGACGACGCTCGGCAGCAGGACCGCGAGGGGGTTGTCGATCAGGTGGACGCCCGAGAACATCAGGTAGAGCGGGAGCGTGAACAGCACCTTGGGTACGAGGACGGCCGCCAGGACCGCGGAGAACAGCGCCCCACGGCCGGGGAAGTCGTACTTGGCCAGGGCGTAGCCGGTGAGCGCGGACAGGACCGTCCCGATCAGCGCGCCGACGCCGCAGTAGAGGACGCTGTTGAGCATCCAGCGCCAGAAGATGCCGCCGTCGTGGCCGCTGAGCCGGGCGATGTTGTCGAACAGGCCGAAGCCGTCGAACCACAGGCCGCTGCCGCCGAACTGCTCGCCGAAGGGCTTGGTCGCCGAGACCAGGAGCCACCAGAGCGGGAAGAGGAAGTAGAAGGCGGACAGGCCGAGGAGGGCGAGGACGGTGACGCGGCTCGCGGGGTTCGTCCCGCGCCGGGGTCCGATCCGGGCGGCGGGGGCGGGGGTCACCGTGGTCATGCGTGGTCTCCTCGGCGGGTCAGTCTGAAGAAGAGGAACGACACCGCGCCCACGGCGACGGCGAGCAGGACGGACTGGGCGGCGGCGTACGGGTAGTTGCCCGCCGCGACGGCGCTCTGCGCGGACATCAGCGGGGTGAACGCCGAGGAGATCGAGCCGCCCGAGACCGGCTGCAGGACGGCCGGTTCGTTGTACAACTGGGCCGAGCCGATGATCGAGAACACGGTGGTCAGCACGAGCGCGCCCCGCACGGCGGGGATCTTGACGCTCCAGGCGATCCGCAGGGCTGAGGCCCCGTCCATCCGGGCGGCTTCCAGGACCTCGGCGGGGATGGACTGGAGGGCCGCGTAGATGATGATCATGTTGTAACCGGCCCAGCTCCAGGTGACGATGTTGGCCACGGACCAGAGCACGACGTCCTCGTCGAAGAAGGGGACGGTGACGGCGAGGGGTTCCAGCAGCCGGTTGAGCGGGCTGGACGTCGACGCGTACATGAACGACCACACGAGGGCGGCGCTGACCCCGGGGATCGCGTAGGGGACGAAGCTCGTCAGGCGGAAGAAGCCGCGTCCGCGCGCGGACGCGGAGTCGATGAGCAGCGCCAGCGCCAGGGCGATCGCCAGCATCAGCGGCACCTGGACGACGCCGAAGAGGGCCACGCGGCCGAGCGAGGCCGTGAACGGACCGTCGTGCAGGGCCCGTACGTAGTTGTCCAGCGGGGCGAAGACCTCCGTGGGGGCGGTCAGGCCCAGGCCGGAGCGGCGGACGGTGAAGAGGCTGCTGTACGCGGCGTACACGATCGGCGCGAGGTACATCGCGAGGAAGAGGACGACGAAGGGGGCGCAGAAGAGCAGCGGGCCGCTTCGTCGGAGGGCGCGGGGGCGGTGGAGGTCTCGGGGGCGGTGGAGGTCTCGGGGGCGGTGGAGGTCTCGGGGGCGGCGGAGGTCTCGGAGGCGGCGGAGGTCCCGGGGGTGGGGGAGGTCTCGGAGGCGGTGGAGGTCTCGGGGGTGGTGCGCGTTTCCGAGGCGGTGCGCGTCGGGGGCTCGGGTCACGGTCGTTCCTCACTGGGGCCGTCGCCGGTGTGCCGGGCGGGAGCGGCGGCGACGGCGGGGGACGGGGCGGCGACCGCCGGGCGGGGGCGGTTCACCCGCCCGGCGGGCCTGTTCTACGGGGCGACGGCGAGGCCCTGCTCGCGCATCTCGGCCACGGTGGAGTCCTGGGCGTCGCCCAGCGCCTGCGCGAGGGTCCCCTTGCCGGTCCACGCCGCGCCGAGACCGTCGTTGAGCTTCGCGACCGTGGAGGTCATCAGCGGTCCCCATGTCCAGCCGGAGTCGACGCCGGGCGCGGCGGCGGCGAAGACGTCGTAGATCTGCTGACCGCCGAAGTAGGGGTCGGCCTGCAGCTGGGGCAGGTGCAGCAGCCCACTGGCCGCCGGGTAGAGCGAGGCCTTCTCGATCAGACCTCCGAACGCCTTCTCGTCCGTGCTCAGCCAGTGGGCGAACGTCCACGCGGCCTCGGTGTCCTCGCAGCCCTTGAGCACGGCCGTGGCCGAACCTCCGGCGTTGCCGACCTTGTTCGCGCCCTTCTCCCACTGCGGCATGGGGGCGACGGCCCACTGCCCGGCGGCCTGCTTGGCGCCTCCCTTGATGACGCCCGCCTGCCACACGGCGCCCACCACGGTGGCGATCTCGCCGTTGCCGAGGCCCGTGTACCAGGCCTGGTCGTACATCGGGGCGCTGCTGATCAGGCCGTCGTCGACCAGACCCTGCCAGTAGTCGGCCACCTTCTTGTTCTCGGCGGACGCCATGGTGACCTTCCAGGAGTCGCCGTCGACGCCGAACCAGTCGGCGCCCGCCTGCCAGGCGAGGCCGGCGTAGTCGTAGTCGAGGTAGGGCGAGGAGAGGAAGCGCTTGGGGTCGGAGGCATGGATCCTCCGGCCGGCCTCGCGGTACTCGGCCCAGGTGGCGGGCGGCTTCAGACCCAGCGAGTCGAAGAGCTTCTTGTTGTAGAAGAGGGCCATGGGGCCGGTGTCGACCGGTGCTCCGTAGACGGCGCTGCCGAGGCTGACGGCGTTCCAGGCGGCGGGCTGGTAGTCGTTCCTCGCGGAAGCGGCGTGCTTCGCCACGTCCTCCAGCGCGCCCTGGGCGGCGAAGCTGGGCAGGGTCTCGTAGCCGAGCTGGGCGAGGCAGGGGGCGTTGCCGGCCTTCACGGCGTTCAGCATCTTCTGGTAGCCGCCCTTCGCCCCGGGCTGCACGGCCTGGTACGTGACCCGGATGTCAGGGTGCTCGGCGTTGAAGGCCTCGACCGCGTCCTCGTACCCCGGAGCCCAGCCCCAGAATGTTATCGATGCCTTGGCGTCGCCCTGCGGGTCGGCGCCGGAGCCGGGCCCGGAGCAGCCGCTGACCGCGAGCAGGGCGGCGAGGGCTCCGGATATGCAAACAGAACGAACAAATTGACGCTTCACAGCTCCTCCTGACTACCGCGCACAGGGGGAAGGTCACCTGCACAGGGGCCGCACGGTCGGCGGGGCATCAGGGAGGTGACGCGTCCGACTCGTATCGATGGCCGGAACTATGACAGAGAATGTTATCGATGCCAATGACTTCCACCGGATCATTTCTGAGAAGGCTGGAGTACCGCCTCGGCGCCGTGTGCGGCGATATCATCGAGCGGACCGAACACGGGGAAGGGACCTCATGGGGAAGCGCGGGGACACGGACCTGGCGAAACGCCCGCCGGGCATGACGGACGTGGCACGCGTCGCGGGCGTGTCCGCGCAGACCGTCTCGCGCGCCCTCGCGGGCCATCCGAACGTGCAGGAGAAGACCCGCGCGAAGGTGCTGGCCGCGGTCGACCAGCTCGGCTACCGGCGGAACAACGCCGCCCGGATGCTCTCCTCCGGCCGCAGCCGGACCCTCGGCGTCGTCACGCTCCAGACCAACTTCTACTCCCGGGCCGCCGTCACCACCGGCATCGAGAACGCCGCCCGCGAGGCCGGTTACGCCGTCAGCACCGCCACCACCACGTCGCTGGACACCTTCGCCATCGAGAACGCGCTCTCCCGGCTCGCCGACCAGGACGTGGAGGGCATCATCCTGTCGGTGCCGCTCATCCACAGCAGCAGCCGGATCGAGCAGCTCACCCGGTCCACGCCCACCGTCACCATCGACGGGTCGCGCACCGACGCGACCGAGATCCTCGCCGTCGACCAGGCGCAGGCGGCCCGGACGGCCACCCAGCACCTCCTGGACCTCGGGCACGAGACGGTCTGGCACATCGCCGGACCCGCGGAGTGGCTCGAATCGACGCAGCGCCGCGACGGCTGGGAAGCCGCCCTCCAGGCGGCGGGCCGCGCCGTGCCGCCGCCCCTGGAAGGCGACTGGTCACCGGGCTCCGGCTACCGCAACGGCCTCGTCCTCGCCCGGATCCCCGACGTCACCGCGGTCTTCGTGGCGAGCGACGAGATGGCCTTCGGCGTGATCAGGGCCCTCCACGAGGCCGGGAGGCGCGTCCCGGACGACATCTCGGTCGTCGGCTTCGACGACATCGAGCTCGCCGAGTACTGCTCGCCCTCCCTCACCACCATCGCCCAGCCGTTCCAGCACATGGGGGCCCTCGCGGTGACCCACCTGCTGCGCCGCATCGAGGCCCCCGGCCCCCTGCCGGAACCGCATTCCGTCGAGCCGCGCCTCGTCGTCCGCGCCAGCACCACGACGGCGCCGCGCCGCTGACCGTACCCGGGGCACCCGCCCCTCCGGCTCTCCCGTCAGCCCGCCGGAGGGGGCGGATCCTCCCCCTGCCGGTCCTGCTCGGGAGAGCCGGGCGACCGCTGGTGCGGGGCGGGGCGCAGCAGGCTCAGGACCACCGAACCGGCCAGGACGACGACGATGACCGCGAGGCTGACCGGCGAGGGGATCTCGGGGATGCCGGTGCTGATCGTCTTGTGGGACGCCTGGAGGACGAGCTTCACGCCGATGAAGGCGAGGATGATCGCGAGGCCCTTGTTCAGGTAGTGGAACCGGTCGAGGAGTCCGGCGAGCATGAAGTAGAGGGCCCGCAGGCCCAGGATGGCGAACGCGTTGCTGGTGTAGACGACGAAGGCGTCGTCGCTGACGGCGAGGACGGCGGGAACGCTGTCGACGGCGAAGACCAGGTCGGCCGCCTCGATCGCGGCGACCACCGCCAGGAGCGGGGTGGCCACGCGTGTGCCGGCCTCCTTGACGAAGAACTTCATGCCGGCGTACTCGTCGCGGACCGGCACGACCGTGCGGAGCATCCGTACGGCGACGCTCTTGCCCGGGTCGAAGGTCTCCTCGTCGCCCCTGAGAAGCTTGTAGGTGCTGTAGAAGAGGACGGCGGCGAAGGCGAAGAGCACGGCGGTGAAGCGGCTCACCACCGCGACGCCGAGGGAGAGGAAGATCCCGCGGAAGACCAGGGCGCCCATGACGCCGAAGAAGAGCACGCGGTGCTGGTAGGCGCGGGGCACCTTGAAGTAGGCGAAGATGACGGCGAAGACGAAGAGGTTGTCGACCGAGAGGCTCTTCTCCAGGAGCCACGCGGTGGTGTACTCCGTGCCGGCCGTCGTGCCGAGGACGAGGAAGACGACCCCGCCGAAGACCAGGGCGAGGCCGACCCACAGGGCGCTCCAGGCGGCGGCCTCCCTGAAGCCGATCACGTGCGCGGTGCGGTGCGCCAGCAGATCCACCGCCAGCGACACCACGACCGTCACGGCGAACGCCGCCCACAGCCAGAGCGGGACCTCGAGCACACCCGTCACTCCCCGACGGCCCGCGACTGGCGCGCGGACCCCTTTACCGCATTCTGCGCCCCCTCGGGGACGCGGGCGATTCAGAGGGAGCGGGACGGGGCCACGTCGACCACCGGTCGACGGCCGGCGGAGGGCGACTCGTACAGTAGGCGGCATGCCTCGCACTTCTCCTTCAGTCGCTCTCGACACCCTGCTCGCCGGCAACCGTCGCTTCGTCGCGGGCACCCAGGACCACCCCAACCAGGACGCCGCCCGGCGCGCCCAGCTCGCGCCCGCACAGGAGCCGTTCGCCGTCATCCTCGGCTGCTCCGACTCGCGCCTCGCCGCCGAGATCATCTTCGACCAGGGGCTCGGAGACCTGTTCGTCGTGCGGACCGCCGGTCACGTGCTCGGCGCGGAGGTGCTGGGCAGCATCGAGTACGCCACGAGCGTGCTCGGCTGTCGGCTGGTCGTCGTCCTGGGACACGACTCCTGCGGCGCCGTCGCGGCGGCCCGCACCGCCGTGGAGGACGGCCTGCCGGCGCCCGGCTTCGTGCGCGACGTCGTCGAGCGCGTCACGCCGAGCATCCTGGCCGCCCGCGCCGCCGGCCTGACGGACGGCAGCGACATCATCGACGAGCACATCCGCCACACCGCGGACCTGCTGGTCAAGCGCTCCCAGGTGCTCTCGGAGCAGGTGGCGTCCGGCGAGGTCGCCGTCGTGGGCCTCGGCTACCGGCTCGCCGAGGGCAGCGCCCGGCTCGTGACGTCGCACGGCGTCGACGAGGACAGGTGATCCGGCGCATGACCCTGCCGTACGACTGCGCGGACCCGGCGGCCCGCTCCGCCGGTATCGCCGCGGCGGTGACCGCCCTCGGCCAGGGGGACCTCGTCGTCCTCCCGACCGACACCGTCTACGGCGTCGGCGCCGACGCGTTCGATCCGCGGGCCGTCGCCCGTCTGCTGGCCGCGAAGGGGCGGGGGCGTCACAAGCCCTCCCCCGTGCTCGTCGGCTCCACGGCCGCGCTCGGTGACCTGGTCGCCGACCTCCCGCGCGCGGCCGAGGATCTGATCGAGGCGTTCTGGCCCGGTGGGCTGACTCTGGTCCTCCGCCACCGGCCCTCGCTCTCCTGGGACCTCGGCGAGACCGGGGGGACGGTGGCGGTGCGAATGCCCGACCATCCGGTCGCCCTCGAACTGCTCGCCGCGGCCGGTCCGACGGCCGTCTCCAGCGCGAACCTCACCGACCAGCCCTCCCCGGAGGACTGCGAGAGCGCCCTGCGCATGCTGGGGGACTCCGTGGCGGTGTACCTCGACGCCGGGCGGACCGCGGGACCGCTGTCGTCGTCCATCGTGGACCTCACCGGTGACAGCCCGGTCCTCGTGCGCGAGGGCGTCCTGTCGGCCGCGGAGCTCGCACGCGTCGTCCCCCGTCTGACCAAGCCCTGATCCCCGGGCGGCTTCCGCGTACGACGCGCGGAAGCCGCCGCGCCCCTTTCCACCGAGGGCGCCACCTCTTCCCCTGGCCCCGTCGTACGGGGCGCGAACGGTCCCCTCCCCCACTCTCCCGCGTAGCCGGATTCCACCACCTACCCGCGTTTGCAAATATGCCGCGCGTGCAATTATTGTGGAGGCATGCAAAGGGATCGTTCAAGCATTTCCGGAAGGGGGCGAGCCATGCCGCTCGCGCTACTGGCCCTTGCCATCGGAGCCTTCGGCATCGGCACCACCGAGTTCGTGATCATGGGGCTGCTGCCCGAGATCGCCACCGACTACGGCGTCTCCATCCCCACCGCCGGCCTCCTCGTCACCGGATACGCCCTCGGCGTCGTCCTCGGCGCGCCGCTGCTCACCGTGCTCGGCACCAAGGTGAGCCGCAAGCGGATGCTGATGGTGCTCATGGGCCTGTTCGTGCTCGGCAACGTGCTCTCCGCCGTCGCCCCGAGCTTCGGGCTCATGCTGACCGGTCGGGTCGTCGCCTCGCTCGCCCACGGCGCGTTCTTCGGCATCGGCTCCGTGGTCGCCGCCGAGCTGGTCGCCCCCGGCAAGAAGGCAGGCGCCATCGCCACCATGTTCACCGGCCTTACCGTGGCCAACATCGTGGGCGTCCCGCTCGGCACCTTCATCGGACAGGCCGTCGGCTGGCGCACCACCTTCGCGCTCGTCGCCGCGCTCGGCGTCGTCGGACTGCTCGGCATCGCCAAGCTGGTGCCCGCCACGCCGCGCCCCGAGGGCGCCCGGCTGAGCGGCGAGCTGACCGCCTTCCGCAACCCGCAGGTGCTGCTCGCGATGGCGATGACGGTGCTCGGCTTCGGCGGCGTCTTCGCCGCGATCACCTACATCGCCCCGATGATGACCCACGTCGCCGGCTACTCCGAGGGCGCCGTCACCTGGCTGCTCGTCCTCTTCGGCGTCGGCATGTTCCTCGGCAACCTGATCGGCGGACGGTACGCCGACCGCGCCCTGATGCCCATGCTGTACGCCACGCTCGGCGGGCTCGCGGTCGTCCTCGCCCTCTTCACCGTCCTCGCGCACCAGAAGGTCCTGGCCGCGATCGCCATCCTGCTCGTGGGCGCGCTCGGCTTCGCCACCGTGCCACCGCTGCAGAAGAGGGTGCTCGACCAGGCGCACGGCGCGCCGACCCTGGCCTCCGCCGTCAACATCGGCGCCTTCAACCTGGGCAACGCGCTCGCCGCCTGGCTCGGCGGCCTGGTCATCTCCGCCGGCTTCGGCTACACCGCCCCGAACTGGGTCGGCGCCCTCCTCGCCGCCGCGGCCCTCGGCCTCGCCCTCTGGTCCGCCGCCCTGGAGCGCCGCGCCCCCGCGACCGCCCCGGCCTCCCCGGCGACCGCCACGGTCGATTCGACCGCCGGCACCCCTGCCCGTACCCCCGTACACCACTGACCGTCCCTTCCCCCATCCGCACCGCGTAAGGAACCGCACCACCATGAGCTCCACCGCCCCCGTCCCCACCGTGAAGCTGAACAACGGCGTCGAGATCCCCCAGCTCGGCTTCGGCGTCTTCCAGGTCCCCGACGACGAGACCGCCGCCGCCGTCACCGCCGCGCTCGACGCCGGCTACCGCAGCATCGACACCGCCGCGATCTACGGCAACGAGACCGGCGTCGGCCGGGCGCTCGCCGCCTCCGGACTGCCCCGCGAGGAGCTGTTCGTCACCACCAAGCTGTGGAACGCCGACCAGGGGTACGACGCCACGCTGCGCGCCTTCGACGCGAGCCTCGGCAAGCTGGGCCTCGACCACGTCGACCTCTACCTCGTCCACTGGCCCGCCCCGGCCCGCGACCTCTACCGCGACTCCTGGCGCGCCCTGGAGCGGCTCGCCGACGAGGGCCGGATCCGCGCCGCGGGCGTCTCCAACTTCCAGCCCGGCCACCTCGCCCGGCTGAGGGAGGGGTCCGCGCTGACCCCGGCCGTCAACCAGGTCGAGCTGCACCCCGGGCTGCAGCAGGCCGAGCTGCGCGCGCTCCACGCCGAGCACGGGATCGCCACCGAGGCCTGGAGCCCGCTCGCGCAGGGCGCGGTCCTCGGCGACCCCGTCATCGCCGGACTCGCCGCCCGCTACGGCAAGTCGCCCGCCCAGGTCGTGCTGCGCTGGCACCTCCAGCTGGGCAACGTCGTCATCCCCAAGTCGGTGACCCCGGCCCGGATCCGCGAGAACATCGACGTCTTCGACTTCGCCCTCACGGACGCGGAGATGACCGCCCTGGCGGCGCTCGACCGCGGCCTGCGCACCGGCCCGCACCCCGACGAGCTCAACTGACCCGTCGGACCGCGCCGTTGAGAGGGGCCGCGGCAGGGGTCGTGAGGGGCCGCCGCTACCGGCCGAACCCGCCGCGGAGCGTGGACCGGCCCCCGTCCGGGCCGGTGAGGAGCACGGTGTACGTGTCGGCCGAGGCGTCCCGTACCCCCTCGGCGTGGTCGTACTGCGCCGCAAAGGTGTGCGGTCCCGGCGGCACCGTACGGCCCGGCTTCAGGGTCCACCGGTAGACGAGGGCGCCGCGCTCCTCGGTCACCGTGACGGTGAAGTCCTCGGCGGGCCGGGTACGCCAGTGGCCGGTGCTGACGACGCCGCCGGTCAGGGCGACGCGCAGTTCGACGGTGAGCCCGGTGACCTCCCCCCGGGTCGTCACGGCCAACTCGCTCTGCGCCCACCAGCGGTTGCTGCCGGGGTCGACGGTGCCCCGCGCCTCCGCGGAAGAACCGGGCGCGGGCGGGGCGGTGACCGTGGCGGGCGGGGCGGGCTGTCGGTCCCGGCCCGCGGCGACGAGCCCGCCGACGCCCGCCACACCGACGCCGGCCACGCCCGCGACGGCGGCACCGACGTCAAGGCCGGTGGCACCACCGCGGTCACCTACCGCTTCATCATCCCGCGCGGCCAGGTCACGGCCTCCGACGACATCAAGCTGGCCC
>NZ_JBSFSA010000022.1:0-94079 GCF_053589515.1 Streptomyces sp. NPDC003327
TCCACGGCGGCACCAACTTCGGCTTCACCAACGGCGCCAACGACAAACACACCTACCGCCCCACCATCACCTCCTACGACTACGACGCCCCCCTCGACGAAGCCGGCGACCCCACCGACAAATACACCGCCTTCCGCAACACCATCGCCACATACGCCCCCGTCCCCGACGAACCCGCCCCCGCACCCGCCCCGAAGCTCTCCCTCCCGCCCCTCCGCCTCACCCACAGCGCGAGCCTCCTCGACCACGCCGACCTCCTCGGCACTCCCGTCACCGCACAGCGCCCCCTGACCATGGAGGAACTCGGCCAGGACTTCGGCTTCGTCCTCTACGAGACGACCCTCCCCCTCCACGGCCCCTGCCACCTCGACATCGAGCACGTCCGCGACCGCGCCCAGGCCTTCGTCGACGGGCAGCCCGTCGGCACCCTCGAACGCGAGCACCACGAGCACGCCCTCGCCTTCACCAGCCCCCGCTCCGGCGCCACCCTCACCCTCCTCGTCGAGAACCAGGGCCGCGTCAACTACGGCCCCGGCATCCACGACCGCAAGGGCCTCCTCGGCACCATCCGCATCAACGGCACCCCACCCACCACCTGGACCAGCCGCCCCCTCCCCCTCACCGACCCCGACGTCCTCCCCTACACCCCCACGGTCACGCCCCCGACCGGGCCCACCTTCCACACCGCCACCCTCCACGTCGCCACTCCCGCCGACACCCACCTCCACCTCGACGGCTGGACCAAGGGCAACGCCTGGATCAACGGCTTCAACCTCGGCCGCTACTGGTCCCGCGGCCCCCAACGATCCCTCTACGTCCCCGCGCCGGTCCTCCGCCCCGGCGCCAACACCCTCACCCTCCTCGAACTCCACGCCGGCCCCCACACCCCCACCGTCACCCTCCACGGCACCCCCGACCTCGGCCCCACCGAGGAATAACCGGCCCCTGACACCCGTCGAAGAGCCGGGCTCGGGTGCACCTCCGTGCACCCGAGCCCGGCTCTCGCGTCCGCCTCGTCAGAACGCGAACACCGCGCCGTCCGCCGTCCGGGCCCGCAGTTCGCACGGGTTGCCGTAGGTCGCCGACCAGGTGACGCGTCGGCCCTGCCAGACGCCGTCTCCGGTGAGCGTGACCGGGTTCCACTCGCGCGTGCACGGGCGGCCCTGCCGTAAGTCCGTGAGGCTCGCGAAGTCACCGCCCGCGGCGGCGAGTTCCGCGCAGGCGGCCTCCGGCGCGGGGTGGCTGCCGGCCGGTGCGGGGGCGCAGGTCAGGGTGACGGCGCGGACGACGGCGGCCGTCTCCGGGTCCGTACCGTGCCCGAGGGTGAGCACGAGCGCGGAGGGGGCGTAGAGGCTCGCGGGCGCCGCCTCGGCGGTGCCGGTGCCGGTGAAGGCGGTGCCGACGAGCGCGAGACCGGTCGCGGTGGCGAGCGCGGTGGCGCCGAGGGTGCGGAAGTAGCGCACGGAGATGTCCTTTCACGGGGTGACAGGAGGGGAGCGGGCCGATCGGCCGCAGAACGGAGTCTTCTCGATGCGGAGGGTGATCGCACATGCGGTCGCACTTTTCCGGCCGCGCGGCTCGCGGGCCCCCTACCGATTGGTCGTTCGGCCCGCTGGGCGGCCGTCGACGGCCCTTCCGGGCGCCTCTCCGAGAACGGACTCCCCTGGCTCGTACAAGCTCGAACGACCCGCTGACCTGCGCCGCAGCGGAAATGGTTCACCCTTGGACCGCGCACAAGGCTTCATGATCGTCCGGAATCCGTGCGACGGCCGTGCTGGACGTGGCCGGGGGCCCGCCGGACGCCGATGACGGCCAGGACGGCACCTGCCACGCAGAGGACACCTGCGGTCAGGACGGCGGTGTGGACGCCGTTCGTGAAGGCGTGGTGACTGCCCTCGACGATCGCCGACGCGAGCTGCGCGGGTGTGCCGGTGGCGATGGGCGCGACGCCCATGGCCACCGCGTCCTTCGCCTCCAGCAGCGCGGTCGCCGCGGGGGCGGGCACGCCCGCCGAGGTGAGCTCGCCGGTGAGGGTGGTGCCGACGCGGCCGGCGATGAGGGAGACGAGGACCGAGGTGCCGAGGGCGCCTCCGATCTGGAGGGCCGTGGCCTGCAGGCCGCCGGCGACACCCGCGTCCCTGACGGGGGCGTTGCCGACGATGGCGTCGGACGAGGAGGCCATCACCGTGCCGACGCCCAGGCCGAGGGCGATGAAGGGCGGCCACATGAGGCCGTAGGCGCTGTCCGCCTCCCAGGTGAGCATGGCGAAGCACGCGACGGCCTGCAGCACCATGCCGAGGGGCATGGTGAGACGCGGTCCGAACCGGTCCGTGAGCGCGGCGCCGAGCGGGGAGGCGACGACGGAGGCGAGACTGAGGGGAAGGGTGCGGACGCCCGCCTCGACCGGGGTGAAGCCGCGGACGTTCTGCAGGTAGATCATGACGAAGAAGATCACGCCGAGCAGGACGAAGAAGTTCAGCGCGGTGATGACCGTGCCGATGGTGAGGGCCGGGTTGCGGAACAGGCGCATCGGCAGCAGGGGCGAGGGGACCCGGCTCTGCCACCGGCCGAAGAGCACCAGGATCAGCAGTCCGGCGCCGATGGAACCGAGGGTGCCGCCGGAGGTCCAGCCCCAGGTCTCGCCCTTGACCACGCCGAAGACGAGTGCGAGGAGCCCTGCGGCGAGCAGGACGACACCGAGGACGTCGAACCTCTCCTTCGCGGCGTGTTCGTTCCTGCTCTGCGGGAGCACGGCCGCGCTGAAGGCGAGGGCGGCGACGCCGATGGGGGCGTTGACGTAGAAGACGGACTCCCAGCTGACGTGCTGGACGAGGAAGCCGCCGACGATGGGGCCCAGAGCGGTGGAGACCGAGGAGACCATGGCCCAGACGCCGACGGCCATGCCGAACTTCTTCGGCGGGAAGACGGCGCGCAGGAGGCCGAGGGTGTTGGGCATCAGCAGGGCGCCGAAGAAGCCCTGGAGGGCACGGAACGCGATGACGCCCTCGATGGAGCCGGCCAGGCCGATGGCGACCGAGGCGAGGGTGAAGCCCGCGACGCCCACCAGGTAGAAGGTGCGGCGGCCGAAGCGGTCTCCGAGCTTGCCGCCGATCCGATGCGGCGGGAGGGGAGTGGGACGGTTCGGCCAGGGTGCCGGCGGAGGCCATGGGTGTGTGTTCTTTCGTCGGGAGGAAACGCCGAGCCGGCGCACGGCGTCGTCGGACGCTCGGCTGCGACGGGCGGGGAGGAAGGGGTACGCAGGCCCGGCAGGTTCATCGGGCACACCGAGGTGTGGGCCCGACGAACCTGCCGGGAACACCGAAGGGCTTCAGCGTGCGGTGTGCAGGTGCTCCGTGAGTGACTGGAGGGAGCCCAGGGCGGAGCCGAGGGCGTCGAGCTCGCCGTCGGTCATCGTCCGCAGGAAGTGCGCGGCGTGCTCTCCCATGAGCTGCGTGACCTCCCCGAGCCGCTGCCGCGCGGCCGGGGTGAGGTGCAGGTGGGCGATCCGCTTGTCGGCGCCGTCCTGGCGGCGTTCGAGGAGTCCCTGCTCGGTGAGCTGGGTGACCAGCGCGCTGACGTTGTTCGGCTTCATCCGCACCGCCGCGGCGGCCTCACGGACCGTGGTGCCGCCGTGGGTCTCGACGTACCGCAGCAGGGTGAGCTGGGCGTCGGAGGGCTTGGGATGAGGGTAGTGCCGGTCGACGTGCCGTTCGAGGGCCCGGGCCAGCGCGGGCAGGCAACCCGCGAGGCCGAGGGCCAGGCGGGTGATGTCCTGTTCGGACGCGGCGGACGACGGCATGCCCCCCACATTAGATATGCCGAGATACCTATGCCAAAAGACAGCGATGTCGCCTCGGCCCGGCCGCTGCCGCACTACACTCCCCGGGGCGACGGCGCCGCCCGGCCGGGACGCGGCCGCCGCCCGACTCGACCCCGCCCCGAGGAACTGCCGATGCGCGTCGCCCTCTTCGCCACCTGCGTCAACGACGCGGTGTACCCGTCCACGGCCGTCGCCACCGTCCGGCTCCTCGAACGGCTCGGCGTGGACGTCGACTTCCCCGCCGGGCAGACCTGCTGCGGCCAGCCGCAGTACAACACCGGCTACCGGCGGGAGACGGAACCCCTGGTGCGTCGTACGGCCCGGGTCTTCGAGGGCTACGACCACGTCGTCTCCCCCTCCGGCTCCTGCGTCGCCATGATCCGCGACGCCTACCCCCGGATCGGCGGCAAGGCCCGGGCCGAAGGACGCGGGGAGACCCTCACCCGGGCGTCCGAGTCCCTTGCGCCCAGGACGTACGAGCTGACGGAGTTCCTCGTCGACGTCCTCGGCGTGACGGACGTCGGCGCGTACTTTCCCCACACCGTGACCTACCACCCGTCCTGCCACGGCCTGCGCGTGCTCGGCCTCGGCGATCGCCCACGGCGGCTCCTGGCGGCGGTGAAGGGGTTGGAGCTGGTGGAGCTGCCGGGCGCGGAGGAGTGCTGCGGCTTCGGCGGCACCTTCGCGGTGAAGAACCCCGCCGTGTCGACCGCCATGGGCGCCGACAAGATCCGCAACTCCCTGGCCACCGGCGCCGAGGTGCTGTGCGGGGCGGACAACTCCTGCCTGATGCACCTCGGCGGGATGCTGCGCCGCCAGGACGCCCCGCAGCGCACCCTGCACCTCGCCGAGATCCTCGCGAGCACGGAAGAGGAGCCCTGCGCATGAGCAGGACCTTCATCGGCATGCCGGCCTTCCCGAAGGCCGCGCACGAGGCCGTACGGAACCACACCCTGCGGGCGAACCTGCGCCACGCCACCCACACCATCCGCGACAAGCGGGCGGTCGCCGTGGCCGAACTCGACGACTGGGCGGAGCTGCGCGAGGCGGGGAAGCAGATCAAGGACCGGACGCTCCGTCACCTCGACGCTCACCTGGTGCAGTTGGAAAGAGCGGTGACCGCGGCGGGCGGCAGCGTGCACTGGGCGGCGGACGCGGCCGAGGCCAACCGGATCGTCACCGAGCTGGTGCAGGCGACCGGCCGGAGCGAGGTCGTCAAGGTCAAGTCGATGGCCACGCAGGAGATCGGGCTCAACGAGCACCTGGAGGCCGAGGGCATCCGCGCCTACGAGACCGATCTCGCCGAGCTGATCGTGCAGTTGGGGGAAGACCGGCCCTCGCACATCCTCGTCCCCGCCATCCACCGCAACCGCGGCGAGATCCGCGACATCTTCCGCGACCGCATGGGGACATGGGGCCGCCCGGCCCCGGACGGACTCTCCGACTCCCCTGCCGAACTGGCGGAGGCGGCCCGGCTGCACCTGCGGGAGAAGTTCCTCCGCGCCAAGGTCGGCATCTCCGGCGCCAACTTCATGGTCGCCGAGACCGGCACCCTCGTCGTCGTCGAGTCCGAGGGCAACGGCCGCATGTGCCTCACCCTCCCCGACACGCTGATCTCCGTCGTCGGCATCGAGAAGGTGGTCCCCACCTGGCGGGACCTGGAGGTCTTCCTCCAGACCCTCCCCCGCTCCTCGACGGCCGAGCGGATGAACCCGTACACGAGCATGTGGACGGGGACGACGGACGGCGACGGTCCGAGCACCTTCCACCTGGTCCTCCTCGACAACGGGCGCACCGGCGCCCTCGCCGACGAGGTCGGCCGACAGGTGCTGCGCTGCATCCGCTGCTCCGCCTGCCTCAACGTCTGCCCGGTGTACGAGCGGGCGGGCGGCCACGCGTACGGCTCCGTCTACCCGGGCCCGATCGGTGCCGTCCTCACCCCCCAACTCCGCGGCGCGCAGAGCGAGATCGATGCCTCGCTGCCGTACGCCTCCTCCCTCTGCGGCGCCTGCTACGACGTCTGCCCCGTCGCCATCGACATCCCGGAAGTCCTCGTCCACCTCCGCGAGAAGGTCGCCGGCCAGGGCGGAAAGGGACACCTTCTGGAGAAGGCCGCCGTCAGGACGGCCACCTGGGTGCTCGACCACCCCGCCGCCCTCGCAGCGGCCGAGCGCGCGGTCTCGAAGACCCGTGCCCTCCACCCGAGGAAGCTGCCCGGTCCCGGTGCGCGGCAGTGGACGGAGAGCCGCGACCTGCCGGAGCTGCCCGCCGAACCGTTCCGCGACTGGTGGAGGAGGAACCGCACGGAAGGCCGTCCGGAAGGCCGTCCGGAAGGCCGCACAGAAGATCGCAGCAAAGGTCACACAGGGGATCCCGCATGAGCCAGAACTCCCGCGACCGGATTCTCGGCCGCATCCGGCACGCTCTCGCCGACGCGCCCCCGGCGGCGGAACCCGCGCGCGACTACCTCGTTTCCCACGTGTCCGACGACCCTGCCGCGCTCCTGGACCTGCTGCACGAGAATCTCACCGACTACCGCGCCACGGTGCACCGCACCACCGAGCCCGAACTCGCCGCCGTGCTTGCGCAGTTGCTCGACCGTCATGACGTTCGTACGCTCGCGGTCCCCCCGGGCCTGCCCGCGGACTGGCTGTCCGCGACGACGGCGGAGCAACGACCTTACGAGCACGCCGTCCTGACCCTGGACGAGCTCGACGCCACGGACGCCGTCGTCACCACCTGCGCTCTGGCGATCGCCGAAACGGGCACGATCGTTCTGGACGCCGGCCCCGGCCAGGGTCCCCGCGTCCTGACCCTCGTCCCGGACCTGCACATCTGTGTCGTCCGTGCCGACCAGGTCGTCGCCTCCGTCCCGCAGGCCGTGTCCCGGCTCGATCCCGTCCGTCCGCTCACCTGGATCTCGGGCCCGTCCGCCACGAGCGACATCGAACTCGACCGCGTCGAGGGCGTCCACGGCCCGAGACGACTGGATGTGGTGCTCGTCGGCCACGGGGAATGAACCGGCTGGTGCGGGTGCGGCGACGGTGATCGCGAGCCGGCAGGACGGCCGTTGTCCAGGGGCCGCGGCGGTGTCACCGCGCGTGTCTGCCCATGGGCGGCTTCTGCTTCCCTTTTCGCTCCTCACCCTTCCCGGGGGCCGGCCCTGCTGCTCCCGGACCGGTCGCCCGGTCGCGGTGCCGCTCCGCGAGGCCAGGAGCCGACGGTGCCCGGCTGTCGCCCGCCGCGCCCCTGGAGTCGGCGGTCCGCCGGTCCCCGGTGGACGCGGGGGACCGGGACGGGGTCGCGGCGGCGGCTTCGGTCGGCGGAGCGGGCGAGGCGGTCGCTCCGGTCGGGGAGGACGGCTGGGTCGTGGCGGGACGCGAGGGAACGGGCACGGCGTTCTCCGCCTCGGCGGACGGCCCGCCCACCGAACCGGACAGTCCGACGCCGAAGACGGTCAGTGCCGCACCGGCGGTCACCAGGATCCGGGCGGCCCGGCGTTGGGCGGGCCGGTCGGAAGCGGATCGCGCGGGCACCGGCTCACCGTGTGCGGGGACGGCGATGGCCCCCACAGCCGCGCCTGCCCCGTGCGACCGCAGCGTGTCCGCATCCCGTTCGTCGGCGCCGTCCTCGCCCGTCAGGGGCGGAGCCGCTCGTACGGAGGATCCCGCGGCCACGTCGACCTCTCTCGCGAAGTCCTCCGCCGCCAGGGCGGCCAGGGCACGCTCACAGGCCCGGGCGTCCGGTCGGCGGCTCTCGTCCGCGTCGGTCATGGCCGCCAGGAGTTCCACGACGGCCGCCGGTATGTCCGGCGGCATGACCGGGGGACGGTTCAGGCGAGCCATGGCGGCCTCCAGCGGCGCCCCGTCGTACTCCAGTTCACCCTTGATCGACTCGATGAGCACCAGCCCCAGGCTGTAGATGTCCGCGGCCGACCCGGCGCCCCGGCCCAGCACCTGCTCCGGGGCCATGTACGCGGCGGTGCCCACCAGCGCGCCCGTCACGGTCTGAGCCGTGGTGCCGAGCAGCCGGGAGATGCCGAAGTCCGTCAGGCGGGGGGCGCCCGCCTCGTCCAGCAGGATGTTGGCGGGCTTGACGTCCCGGTGGACGACTCCGGCCTCGTGCACATGGGCCAGCGCCGAGGCCAGCGCGGCTCCGATGCGGCACGCCTCGACGGGCGCCAGCGCGGCCGCCGCGATCCGTCGGCGCAGCGTCGTACCCCTGACCAGTTCCATCACCAGGTAGGGCGTTCCGTCGTCCCGGCCGCTGTCGTACACGGTGATCAGGCCGGGGTGCTGCAGCTGCGCCAGCAGTCGGCCCTCGCCGTCGAACCGCTCCTCCGTGTCGGCCGTACCGCCCGGGCGGAAGACCTTCACGGCGACCGGCCGCCGCAGCCGCAGGTCCACGCCCTCGTACACGTCGGCGGCGCCGCCGCGGCCGAGCAGGTCGTCGAGCCGGTAACGTCCCGCCACCACCTGGGCGGTGAGCCGGAGGTCCGGTCGGTTCGGCCACGAGCGGACTTTCATCACTGCGCTCCCTGCGTCCCGTTGTCACCCGCCGTCCTCCGCCCGCCCACGTGTGCGCTGCCGAGGGCACGCCCGACCGCGTGGTGGCGAGCACCAGGTGCACGTGTGCCCCCTCAGCCGCCGGTCATCCCCCGGTCCCGCACATGGGGTCGTGGACGGAGGGACGAACGCCGTTTCGGCCGTGATGGCTTGCGCAGGAGGGGGTAGGCGAGGTCGGACACACGACCATCGCGTCTGCGAAGGAGACGAACATGACCGACGACGCCTACCTGTTCCTCGTGGACGACCCGGCGACCCCGCTGGGCGCCCCCGTCACCGCGGTGGGTGACCTGGAGTGCCTGGAGACGCCCGCCGTACGGGCCTGGCTCGACGCGCACGGTGTCGCTGCCGCTTCCCCGGCCGTCCGACTGCTGCCGCCGGAGGAGACGGGCGCCATCCCCGAGGGGGCGGAGAAGGTGCCCGTCCCGTTGAGCGACGACGAGTTGAACCGGCTGCGCCACGCACTGATGCCGGGCGCCCTGGCCCGCGTGGAGGAGGAGCTGCTGGCCTACCGCGACTGCGCGGGCGAGCGGGACGCCCTCCTGGCGCGGGCCACGGCCGCCGGGGTCCCGCCGCACCGCATCGTCGAACTCACCGGCGAGGACGCCCGGACCGTGGCATCGGCGGCGGCCCAGGGGCAGGACCGTCCGTCGGGTCCCGGGCCGCGACAGCGGTGAGGGGGAGCAACATGACGACCGAGGAGACGCGCACGAAGCTCCAACAGCTGGAGAACCGGCTCACCGAGCGCACCCCGCCCCCGATCGAGGGCCAGACCCGCCTCCCCCTCCCCCCGTCCGCCCGGCCGGACGACCCCTGCGCCCACCAGCCCCGGACGCACGCAAGGCCGCCCTCTCACGGATGAGAGAACGGCCTCCGACCTGCGTTTCCGCCCAGTCGGGACGACAGGATGTGGAGCTGCGCCCCTTTGACCCCCGGATGTGCAGGTGACCCGGATTGTCCGGCGGTTCCGCAGGCAGCGTGCCCACCGCCGGGCCGGAGGCCCGCTTCAGGAACCCGCCAATAGACCGAGCAGCGTCTCGGAGGCTCGTACGGCGGCGTCTCCGCAGCAGTTGTTGAACAGCACGTGCACTTGCTCGGCCCGGTCCGCCAGGAAGCGTAGGCGCGGCAGCCATGCGGCCAGTTCCTCCCGCGTGTAGGTGTGGCGGAAGCGATCCTCCTTGCTTCCGGTCCCCCAGGCGGCGCTGCGACCATGAAAGCGGACCACGGCGAGCCTTGGGGACGTGACGGGGGTGACGCGGGGCATCGAGGTGGGCAGGCCTTGGGCAGTGTCCACGGCCACCGCGGTGGCGTCCAGGTCCCTCAACAGGGCGGCTGTTCGCTCCCGCCGGTCCTCGCGCCACCAGTCGGGATGGCGGAACTCCACGGCCATCGGCCAGTGGTACGCCCGTTTCCTGGTCGCATGGAGCACGTTCTCGGCCCGCGCGCCCGGCGCGAACCACGGAGGGAACTGAAACAGTACGGCGCCCAGTCGGCCGGTCTCGCGCAGCGGCCGCAGGGCCGCACCGAAACGGTGCCAGACCTCGTCGAGCAGCTCCGGGTCCCCGAGGTCGTGGCCGCGAAGGTCCGGGGGCAGGGCCTCCTTGCGAGTCGGATGGCCGGTGAGGAGGGAGAACGCCTTGACGTCGAACCGGAAACCCGGCGGCGTACGTTCGGTCCAGAGCACGCTGTTGCGCACGCTGGGGAGAGCGTAGTAGCCGGCATCGACCTCCACGACGGAGAAGCGCTCGGCGTAGTGCCGCAGCCTCCCCTCCGCATCACGCCGCCCGGCCGGATACCATCCGCTGGCGACCAGCGCCTTGTCCGTCCATGAACACGTCCCGATCAGCAGCTCGCCCATACCGGCCGTCCCTTCGTCACGGCCCGTTTACCCCATGAGCCGGGCTTGGCGCTCCACTGCGCCGGCTCCCCGAGGTTCCCGTCGGGACGAGTGCCCGTTCCTCTCATCGAGCAGCGGACCAGCCCCGGCCCGAACGTGCGACCACACTGCGACCACCACATCCCCGGACACACCAAAGGCCGCCCTCTCATTGTTGAGAGAACGGCCTCCGACCTGCGTTTCCGCACAGTCGGGACGACAGGATTTGAACCTGCGACCCCTTGACCCCCAGTCAAGTGCGCTACCAAGCTGCGCCACGTCCCGGTGCTCGTCCCCCTCCGGCGTCTCCCCCGGCGGCGGCGTGCAAGAGAACATTACCTCACTCCGCGGGCCGTCATGACACACGGGTTGTCACGCGTCGCAGGTGGTGGGCGTGCGGGTGGGGAGAATGGAGGGGTGGAGCGGACATCGAGGGAGAGCGGCAGGGATCGTGACGCGGAGGGGCGTGCGCGGAGCGCGCGGCCGCGGGACGGGTTGGGGCGGCCGTTGCCGTACGGGGCGGAGGGGGTGCCTCGACAGCCCGAGGGGGTCGTGCGCGGGCCCGGCGAGACGGTGCGGGAGGCGCAGCGGCTGCTGGACGCCGGGATGCCGTTCCACGCGCACGAGGTCTTCGAGGACGCCTGGAAGTCGGGACCCGGGGAGGAGCGGGACCTGTGGCAGGGGCTCGCGCAGCTGTGCGTCGGACTGACGCACGCCGCCCGGGGCAATGCCGGAGGCGGGGCGCGGTTGTTGCGGCGCGGGGCCGACCGGGTCGCGGGGCTGGGGGCCGGGGTCCCTTCGTACGGGATCGATGTCGACGGTCTCGTCGGGTGGGCGCGGCGGCTCGCGGAGCGGCTGGAGGTGCCGGGGGCCGAGGTGCCGGACGCGGCGGCGGAGGCCCCGCGGCTGCGCCCGGCGGGCGTCGGCTGAAGGTCCCCGAGGGCCCCGTCGGCCTCAGGAAAGTTCCCGCTCCAGTACGGAGGTGTGGCTGGCGGCCGGGTCCTTCGCGGCGGTCAGCAGGGTCACCGTGCCGCGGGCGGCGAGGGCGCGGAGGGCGTCGAGGGCCGCGGCGGCCTCCGGGGCGGCGAGCTCGGCCTCGTACCGGCGGCAGAACTCCTCGTACGCGCCCTCCGTGCCGTGGTACCAGCGGCGCAGCTCGGTGGAGGGGGTCAGCGCCTTGGGCCACTCGTCGACGCGGGCGTCGGTCTTCTTGAGGCCGCGCGGCCAGAGCCGGTCGACGAGGACGCGGACGCCGTCGTCAGGTGCGGGGTCGTCGTAGACGCGGCGGACGCGGACGCGGGAGGTGTCGGGGGTACCGGAGGTCCCGGTGGCGCGGGCGGACATGGTTCCAGGGTGCCGGACGGCGCCCGCGCTCACCCGTCGACGCGCAGCGCCGGCAGGAGGACGGCGTCGACGAAGGTGCGCATGGTGGAGGCCTCTGCGAAGCGTTCCTCGAAGAGGCGCTCGACGCGGAGCATCCCGAGGAAGCTGGGCGCGACGCAGGCGATGGCGGGGTTGTCGGCCTCCAGCTCGCCGCGCTCGACGGCGCGGGCGAGCACCGCGTCGATGGCGGCGACCTCGGGGGCGATGACGGTCTCGCGGAGCGCGGCCCGCAGGTCGGGGTGCTGGACGTACGCCTGCGCGACGGCCTCCATGAGTTCGGCGTCGGGCTCGCGGTGCGAGGCGGCGATGCGGGCGGCCTCCCGGAGGTCACCGGCGAGGCTGCCGGTGTCGATCCCGGCGAAGACGGTGCAGCGGCGGCTGGCCAGGGCGGCGGTGACGAGCTGCGGCTTGGTGCCCCACTGGCGGTAGAGGGTGGCCTTGCCGCACTTGGTGCGGGCGGCGACGCCCTCCATGGTCACGGAGTCGTAGCCACCCTCGCGGAGGAGGCGGATCACCGCGTCGTACAGCTCCGCCTCGCGCTCGGGCGTGATCTTGCTGCGACGGGCTGCGGCGGTCGCGGCCTGCGTGGACATCGATTCCTCCCGGTCACCCCGGACTCCGGACACCTCTGCACATACGAGAGTAGGGGGCGCACAATCGAGACGCAAACGTATCGAGACGTTTGCGTCTCGATGAATTCGGATCTACGCTTCCTCCGTTTGTTGCGATGTGACGGATTTACTGACGACGGATCAGAGGGGCCGCGCGATGGCTGCCGGGATACGCGGGATACGAGGACCACGTCCTGCAGGACCGGGGGCGACGGCTACCCCCGACGAGGGGGCGCCGGCCGAGCACGGGGATCCCGAGCCACCACCGGACGGGGGCGGGGCCGCTCGGCCGCCGCTCCTGCGCGAGCTGCTCCTCGTCACGGCCCTCTTCCTCGTCTACAAGCTCGGCCGGCTGTTCGCGAACGGCCACGAGGCCCGCGCCTTCGACAACGCCGACCACGTCTGGGCCGCCGAGCGCGCCGTGCGCCTGCCCGGCGAGGAGGCCGTGCAGCAGCTGCTGCTGCACGGCGAGCCGCTGATCCGCGCGGCGAACACGTACTACGCGGCCGTGCACTTTCCGGCCACCCTCGCCTTCCTCGCCTGGCTCTACTGGCGCCGCCCCGCCCATTACGTGTGGTCGCGCCGGGTCCTCGCCCTCCTCACCGGGGCCGCGCTCGCCCTGCACCTGCTGATGCCGCTCGCGCCGCCGCGGATGCTGGCCGCCACCGGTCTCGTCGACACGGCCCGCGTCTACGGCCCCTCCGTCTACGGGGCGACCCCCGAGACGGACTCGATGGCCAACCAGTTCGCGGCGATGCCGTCCCTGCACTTCGGCTGGGCGCTGATGGTCGCGATCGGCCTGATCGCCGCCACCCGCTCCCGGTGGCGGGTGCTCTGGCTGCTGCACCCGCTGGTCACCCTGCTCGTGATCGTGGGCACGGCCAACCACTACTGGTTCGACGCGCTGGCCGCCGCCGCCCTCCTCGGCCTCGCACTGCTCGCCGTCCGTGCTCCGCGCGACCACGCGACGGCTCCGGCCCGCGCCGCCGCCTCGGCTCTCCCTCAGGGACCTGCCCCGACCCCCGCCTTCGTCCCGACCGGAGCGCGGCGATGAGCCACACCGTCGGCACCCTGCTCGCGGTGCTGCTGTCCCTCGTCTCCGCCGCGGGGTACGCGCTCGCCGCCGTCGCCCAGTCCCGGCTCGCGGCCTCCGCCTCCTCGGCCTCCGCCACGCCGTCGCGCGACGGACGGGGAGCGCTGCGCGCGCTGCTCCGCCGCGGCCAGTGGTGGTGGGCGGTCGGCCTCAACGCCGCCGGAGCCCTGGCCCACGTCGCGGCCCTCCACTACGGGCCGCTGACGCTGGTCCAGCCGCTCGGCGCGCTGACGCTGGTGGCGGCCCTGCCGCTGGGCGCCGCCTCCGCGCGGCGGCGGGTGACGAGGACCGAGTGGCGCGGCGCCCTGCTCACGCTCGCCGGTCTCGTCGGCCTCGTCGCGGTGACCGGCCCGGCGGAGCCCGGCGAGGCGCTGACCCCGGCCGAGTCCCTGGTCGTCGCCGCGGTGACGGCGCTCCTGATCGCCGCCCTCGCCTCCGGGCGCGGCCACGCCCCCACCTCCGGGCTCGGTCACGCCACCGCATCCGGGATCGCGTCCGGGGTCGGATCGGCGCTGACGCAGACGCTCACGGCCGCCCTGGCGCTCACCCTGCCCGGCGGGCCGCCGACGTGGTGGCAGACCGCGCTGCTCGCGGTGCTGATCTCCGGCTTCGCGGTGGGCGGGCTGCTGCTGTCCCAGGCGGCGTACCGGGGCGGGCTCGCGGCCCCGCTGGCGGTCGTCAACCTCTCCAATCCGGCCGCCGCCGCGGTGATCGGCGTGGCCCTGCTCGGCGAGACCTTCCGCGCGGGCGCGTGGGGCTGGCTGGTGGCGGCCGCCGCCGCGCTGGTCGCGGCACGCGGGGTGGTGCTCCTGACGAAGGGGGGCGCGCCCGGTCCCGTACGGGAGGAGGCCTCCGCCGTACGGGACGCGGGAGGCGCCGGAGAGGGCCGGCAGGCCGCACGCGCACCGGCCACACGTCGGCAGGAGGAGGCGGTGCCGTTGGTGGCCGTGGCCCGCGTGGGCGACCTCGCGGCGGCGACGGAGGCGGAGCTCGTGCGCTGATCCCGGCCGCCCGGAGCACCCAGGGACCGGACCCATAGTGTCACCTTGACGAAAATACGCACCACCACCTAGTGTCAAGGTGACGACAAGGGGGTTCTCCATGGCCGACATCACCCGGCGGGCCGGCTGGCGCCATCTGCGTTCCGCGCCCACGGCCCACATCCGCCACCAGCGCCGCGGCAGGCTCGTCCACGACGGCGAGGGGCTCAGCTTCTGGTTCCGGCCGCTGACGGCCGCGCTGTCCGAGGTGCCGGTGAACGACCGGGAACTCGCCATGGCCTTCCACGCCAGGACCGCCGACTTCCAGGACGTGAGCGTCCAGTCCACCGTCACGTACCGGATCGGCGACCCGGCCGCCGCCGCCACCCGGCTCGACTTCTCCATCGACCCGGACACCGGCGCCTGGCGCGGCACCCCGCTGGAGCAGATCGCCACGCTGCTGACCGAGACCGCGCAGCAGCACGCCCTCGACGTCCTGGCCCGCACGGCGCTCGCCGCCGCGCTCGTCGACGGGGTGGCGGCCGTACGGGACCGGATCGCGGACGGCCTCGCCGCCGAACCGCGCCTGCCCGCCACCGGCATCGAGGTGGTCGCCGTCCGGGTCGTCGCCATCCGGCCCGAACCCGAGGTCGAGCGCGCGCTGCGGACCCCGGCCCGCGAGCAGATCCAGCAGGAGGCCGACCGGGCCACGTACGAGCGGCGGGCCGTCGCCGTCGAACGGGAACGCGCCATCGCCGAGAACGAGCTCGCCAGCAAGATCGAGCTCGCCCGCCAGGAGGAGCGGCTCGTCGAGCAGCGCGGCACCAACGCGCGCCGCGAGGCCGAGGAGTCCGCCGCGGCCGACGCCGTACGCGCCGAGGCCGAGGCCGTACGGAAGGTCCGCCTTGCGCGGGCCGAGGCGGAGGCGGCGCGGGAGATCGGCGCGGCGCGCGCCGGGGCTCAGACCGCGTGGCTGCAGGCCCATGCCGAGGCCGACCCGGCGGTCCTGCACGCCCTCGCGGTCACCCGCGCCGCGGAGAACCTGCCGCGCATCGAGCACCTCACCCTCACCCCCGACGTCCTGACCGGACTGCTCGCCAGGCTGGGCGGCGGCGAGGGCGGCGGGGCCCGGCCGTGAGCCTCGCCCCCCGCGCGGTGCTCGTGCACCGGACGACGGAGTACGAGGAGCTGCTCGCCCGGCACGGGACGCACGGACAGGCCGCGTTCTTCCTGTCGGCGCGCGGCCGCTCCGTCGACGAGGTGCGCGAGCGGCACGAGCGCGCCCACCGGGCACTCGCCGCGGTCGCGGCGGCGGTGCCGCTCGCCTGGCGCCGCACGCGGGTGGAGCGGGCGGATCTGGACCGGTTCCTGTTCGGGCCCGAGGACGTCGTGGTCGTGGTCGGCCAGGACGGGCTGGTGGCGAACGCGGCGAAATACCTGACGGGACAGCCGGTCGTCGGCATCGACGCCGACCCGGGGCGCAATCCGGGCGTCCTCGTCCGCCACCGGGCGGCGGACGCCCGGCGGCTCCTGCCGCACGCGGCGGGGGCGGACGCGGCGGCCGACGAGCTGACGATGGTGGCGGCCGCCACCGACGACGGACAGCGACTGCTGGCCCTCAACGAGATCTACGTCGGCCCGCCCGGCCATCAGACCGCGCGCTACACGCTCGCCTCGGGTGGTACGGAGCCGGGCACGCGTGCCGGTACGGGCTCCGCGCCCGAGGCGCAGGCCTCCTCAGGGGTGCTCGTGGGCACCGGCACGGGCGCGACGGGGTGGCTGCGCTCCCTGTGGGAGCAGCGTTCCAGCACGCTCGCCCTACCGGCTCCGGCCGACCGGCGGCTCGCCTGGTTCGTCCGGGAGGCGTGGCCCTCGCCGGCCACCGGAACCAGCCGGGTCGAGGGCCTGCTCGGACCGGACGAGTCCCTGCGGCTCACCGTGGAGTCGGACCACCTCGTCGCCTTCGGGGACGGCATCGAATCGGACGCCCTGCGGCTGACGTGGGGCCAGACCGTCCGCCTCGCGGTGGCGGAGGACCGGCTGCGGCTCGTGGGCTGAGGGGCGCCGGGGGGGGAGCCCACCGGGCAGTCGGCTCGCGGTGCTGGGGACGGTACAGGGGCGACGGCGGGGGGGGCGGCGCGGTGGTGCGCGGCTCCTGCCCCGGCACCCCTCCCCCGGAGAAAGCGCAGGCAGACGGGCCGGAGTGCCCTCAGGGGCGGCTCCCGCGGAGCCCTCGCGCCACCCCCGTCACATGCCCCTCACCGCACCCCCGCCCGCCGGTGAGGGGTGACAAGGGTTTTCCCCGTATCGGGTTCACCTGCCCGTTGCCTACTGTCCTCCGCACCGGCAGATATCATCCCCCGGACCGCACCCTGACAGGTGCATGCGGAGGGTGGTGTCCGCCGGTGGCGGCCTTGACCCGGGCCGTCGCGCCGGTGGCGGCGCACGGGCCCCCCAAGCCCAGGGAACGACGGACGCGACCCCACTACGCCCCGTGGCTCCCGCGCCGCCGCCACTGCTCCGCAGCTACGTCGTACTCGAAAGGGCCACACCTTGAACGGTTCCAGGCGGAGAGTCATATCCGTGGTCGCGAGCGCCGCGATCATCGGCGCCGCTGTCACCACCTCCGGGGCGTTCGCCGCCGCCCCGGGCGCTGCCACCCCGAAGCCGGTTCCGGCTTCCCAGGCGATGACCGCGCTTCCCAGCGCTCCGGTGGAGAAGGTCATCGTCACCTACAAGAGCCAGGCCGCCGAGGCCGGCTCCAACACCGCCGCGAAGTCCGACGCGGCCGAGAAGGCCGCGAAGACGGGCGAGCAGCTCTCCTTCGAGCGCCGCCTCGCCGGCGGTGCCGCCCTGGTCGACCTGGGCGACAGCGCCACCAAGCAGGACGTGACGGAGGTCATGGACGCGTTCCGCGCCGACCCGTCCGTCGCCTCGGTCGAGGCCGACATCCGTGCCTACGCGATGGCGGTCACCCCGAACGACACCGACTACGCCAAGCAGTGGGACCTCTTCGAGGCCACCGGCGGCATGAACGTTCCCGCGGCCTGGGACAAGACGACCGGCTCCGGCGTGACCGTCGCCGTCATCGACACCGGCTACGCCGCACACAGCGACCTCGCGGCCAACACCGTCGCCGGTTACGACTTCATCTCCACCTCCTCCGACGCCCGCGACGGCAACGGCCGCGACGCGGACGCGAAGGACGAGGGCGACTGGAACGCCACGGACGGCGAGTGCGGCACCGGTTCCCGCGCCTCCAACTCCTCCTGGCACGGCACCCACGTGGCCGGCACCATCGGCGCCGTCACGAACAACACCAAGGGCATCGCGGGCATCGCCTACGGCTCGAAGGTCCAGCACGTCCGCGTGCTCGGCAAGTGCGGCGGCTCGTCCTCGGACATCGCCGACGCCATCACCTGGGCATCCGGCGGCTCCGTCCCGGGCGTCCCGGCCAACGCGACCCCGGCGAAGGTCATCAACCTGAGCCTCGGCGGCGCCAGCGCCTCCTGCCCGAGCGTCTACCAGACCGCGATCAACGGCGCCGTCTCGCGCGGTACCACCGTCGTCGTCGCCGCAGGCAACAGCAACGCCAACACCTCCGGCTTCACGCCCGCGAACTGCTCGAACGTCATCACCGTGGCGTCGACCAGCCGCGAGGGCAACCGGTCGTACTACTCCAACTACGGCACCCTGGTGGACGTGGCCGCTCCCGGTGGCGAGACCCGCCGCGCGACCGACACGCCCGGCACCGTCACCACCCCCGAGAACGGCATCTACTCCACGCTGAACTCGGGCACGACGACCCAGTCGGCCGAGAACTACAAGCCCTACCAGGGCACCTCGATGGCCGCGCCGCACATCGCCGGCCTCGCCGCGCTGCTCAAGTCGGCCAAGAGCACCCTCACCCCGGCCGAGATCGAGTCCGCGATCAAGACCAACGCCCGTCCGCTCCCCGGCACCTGCACCGGCGGCTGCGGCACCGGCATCGCCGACGCGGCGAAGACCGTGAACGCCGTCACCGGCACCACCCCGCCGACCGGCACCGTCTTCACCAACGACACCGACGTCACGATCTCGGACAACACCACCGTGTCGTCCTCGATCGCCGTCACCGGCCGCACCGGCAACGCGCCCGCCGCCCTCAAGGTCGGCGTGGACATCAAGCACACCTGGCGCGGGGACCTGGTCATCGACCTCGTCGCCCCCGACGGCACCGTGCGCAACCTGAAGGCGTCCTCCTCCTCGGACAGCGCCGACAACGTCCTCACGACGTACACGGTCGACGCGTCCAGCGAGGTCGCGAACGGCACCTGGAAGCTTCAGGTCCGCGATGTGGCCTCGGGTGACACCGGCTACATCAATTCCTGGAGCCTCACCTTCTGATCCACCGCTCAACCACCCCCCACATCAGCATCATTGCTGGTCAGCGACGCGCTCGTGGTCTACACCACGGGCGCGTTCTGGCGTGTGGGAGCGCGTCCGCGCGGGGCCCCGTGTCCGTATGCCGGACAAGGGGCCTGGACTCGGGCGGTGGTCTCCGTATTCTCTGCGCACGGGGCTCATGGGCGGGACCCGAGGGCCGGAGGTGGTGGACAGTGACGACAGCGCCGCACCGGCCTGCGCCGGTGGGCCGGGAGGAACTCCTCGCCCGCCTGGAACGCGTCCTCCACAACCGGGGGCGCGCCCTGCTCACGGGGCCCGCGGGCGTCGGCAAGACCGAGGTCGCCCTCGCCGAGGCCGCACGCGCCGAGGCCCGCGGCGAGACCGTGCTCTGGCTGGCGACCCTCCCCTCCGACCGCGAGATACCCGGCGCGGCGGCGGCCGCCCTGGTCGCCTCGGTCGCCTCCGCGGCGACGTTCGTGGCGCCGACCGCTCCGCCCGCGGGCGGGCTCGGCTGCGAGCACACCGAGGCGCCGGCCGAGCCCGCTCTCGGCGGCTTCGGTGCCGCCGTCCCCGGCGTGCTCACCTCCCAGGTCTTCGACGAACTGCCGGGGCCGCAGCGCACCGCCGTCGCGATGCTCTGCCGCGAGGCCCCGATCGACGCGGGCGGCTGGGACCCCATCGCGCTCCGGCTCGGCATCGCGCGCATCCTGCGCAACCTCACCTGCCACGGCCCCGTGCTCGTCGTCGTCGACGGCGTGCAGCACATCGACGCGGACAGCGCGGACCTGCTCCGCTTCGCGCTCCACCTGGCGCCCCCGGCCCTCCGGGTGGTCGCCGTCGAGACCCCGGAGCCGTACGGGGAGGTCGTCGACCCGCCGCGGGAGCAGGCCCCCGCTGCGTACGGCAAGCCCTACGGGGAGGCCCACCGCGCTCCGCACGGCCGCTCGCACGCCGCCCCGTACCGCGAGGCGCACCGGCCCGAGGACCCGCGCGCCACCCACCTCTGGGTGCCGTCGGAGGCCGACGTGCTGCTCGTGCCGCCGCTCCAGGCCGACGAGATCGCCGAACTCCTCATCCACCACCGGCTGCCGTCCCGGATGGCCGGCCGCATCCACCGCGCCAGCGGCGGCAACCCGCGGCTGGCGCTCGCCGTCGGCCGTTCCCTCGCCGACGCGCGGACGCCCGTCCACCACGCCGAGGCGCTGACGCTCTCCGGGCGCGCCCGCGACCTGGCCCGCCAGCTGCTGGGCGCGGCGCCCCCGCCCGTACGCGAGACGCTGCTGCTCGCCGCGCTGGCGCTGCGGCCCTCGGCGACGCTGGTCCGGCGGGCCGGGCGGGCGAACGCCGAGGCGGACCTCGCGGCGGCCGAGCGGGCCGGTCTGGTGTCGCTCGCCGAGGACGGTTCGGTGACGTTCACCGCCGGGCTGCTGCCCTCCACGCTGGTGCACGACGCCTGTTGGGCCGAGCGCAGCGCCGGGCACGCGGCCCTGGCGGCGGTCGTGGACGACCCGGTCGAGGCCGTACGCCACCGGGCGCTCGCCACCGACAGCCCGGACGAGGACCTGGCGGCGGAGGTCGCGGCGGCCGCCGAACTCGCCCGGCGGCGCGGGAACAGCGCGCTCGCCGCCGAACTCGCGCTGCTCGCCGCGGAGTCGACGCCCGGGCGGAACGGGACGCGGCGGATCGCGCGGCTCGCCGACGCTGCCGAGGAGGCCGCCCGCGCGGCCCGCGCCGACCTCGCGATGCGGGCCGCCACCGATCTGCTGGCCCGCGACGCGGAGCCCGCCGACCGGGTGCGGGCGCGGCTCGCCGTGCTCGACACCGCCGGGCAGGGCCTGACGGGCCTCGACGAGATGTACGTCCACGCCATGGAGGACTCCGAGGGCGACACCGCGCTGCGGGCCGCCGTGCAGCTCCGGCTGGCCGTCAAGTACGTCCTGGCGGACGGCGATCCGCACCGCTCGCGCGCCGCCGCCGTCGAGTCGGCCGCCCTGGCCGCCTCGATGGGCGACCCCCGGACGGCCGCGCAGGCACTGACCGTACAGGCGCGGATGGAGCGGGCGCTCGGCTCCCCGGACGCGGAGACCGTCCTCGCGCAGGCCCGCGCCCTGGAGCTGGCCGAGCGGCCCCTGGGCATCCGCAACGCGGCCCAGATCCTGACGATCCGTCACGCCCTCTTCGACGACCGGCTCTCGGACGCCAGGGACGAACTGAACGCGCTGCTGCCGCTGGTGCAGCGGCGGGGCTCGGTGGAGGACACGATCGAGCTGTTCTCGACGCTCGCCGCGATCGAGTCGCGCCGGGGCGCGTGCGCCGCCGCCCTCGCCCACGCGGGCCAGGCGCTCGCCCTGACCCTGGAGGCGGGCCTCTCGCCCGGTCCTGCCTGGTACACGCTGGCGCTCGCGGAGACCGCGGGCGGCAGCTTCGGCCGGGCCGCGAGCTACGCCCGCCGCAGCGTCCAGGCCTCGGAGGAGGAGGGCGACCGGGTCTTCCTCTCCCGCAGCCTGTACGCGCTGGGCCGCGTCCAGCTGATCAACGGTGACGTGGCCGCCGCCCTGGAGACCCTGCGCCGGGTGCAGGCCGACGAGCGGGCCCAGTCGACCGTGGACCCGTCGATGCTGCGCTGGCACGAGGAGCTGGCCGAGGCCCTGCTCGCCAACGACGCGGGCGACGAGGCCCTCGCGCTGCTCGACGAGGTGCGGCCGGTGGCCCGGCGGCTCGGGCGCGACACGGTGCTCCTCGGCTGCGACCGCGCGCACGCCCTGTGCCTGGCCGCGGACGGGCGGACGGACGAGGCGGCGGAGCTGCTGACCCGCACGGCCGAGAGCTTCGGGCAGGCGGGGCTGCCGCTGGAGCGGGGCCGGGCACTGATCGCGCTGGCCCGGGTGGAGCGGCGCAGACGGCGCCGTTCGGCCGCGCAGAGCGCCCTGCACACGGCGGCCTCGGTCTTCGAGCGGGCGGGGGCGGCGCCCTGGCTGGCCCTGGCGAGCGAGACCCCGGCGGTGGAGGTCGGGCCCGGGCCGGTCGCCGGGAGCGAGGAGGCGCCGTCCGCGCTCTCCTCGCTGACGGAGGCGGAGCTGCGGCTCGCGCGGCTCGTGGGGCAGGGGGCGAGCAACCAGGAGGCGGCGGCGAAGCTGTACCTGAGCGTGAAGACGGTCGAGGCGCGCCTCACCCGCATCTACCAGAAGCTCGACGTCCGCTCCCGGGCGCAGCTGGCGACGGCGCTCCGGCCCTAGGCCGTCTCTTCCGGATCTTGCCGGGCTCCCGACGCCCGGCGGTGCGGGTCAGACGGTGAACGGCCGCTGGTTCAGGAACTCCTCCGACGGCGAGCCCGTCACGTACAGGTTGGGGCTCTGGGTCGGGGGCAGCCTGCGCTGGATCGCGCGGTGGAAGGCGCGGTAGCCGCCCCGGAACGCGCCGCCGTCCCAGACCTTGAGGAGGGCTCCGGTGAAGGCGCCGTTGACCGGGCCGTCGAGGGCGACCTGGTTGTCCTGGCAGGCGGAGACGAGGAGCGAGGCGGGCCCGGTGCCGCGCCGCCCTTCCTCCGCCGCGGCCTTCTCCAGGGCGCGCCGGACGTCGTCGTAGCGGTCCCGGTCGCGGTCGGCGAGCGCGCGGGCGAGGTGCTCGGGGAGGTACCGGCCGGCGGGGCCGTCCCGCTGCACGTCGGGGATCTCGATGCTGCTGCCGCTGTGGCAGCAGTCGAAGACGGCGACGATCCGTACGTCGTCGGCGAAGGCGCGGAAGGCGTGCTGGACCTCGTCGTCGAGGAACTGGCGGTCGTGGAGGACGAGGGTCTCGTCGAGCGCGTCGGGCTCGACGTCGGGGCCGGCGGTGTCGGGGAGCTGGCCGCCGTGGCCCGAGTAGGTGAACAGCAGGACGTCCCCGGCACGGAGCCGGCCGGCGGCGTCATGGAGGGCGTCCGCCAGACGGGCGGAGGTGCCGTCCGCGGTGAGCAGGGTCGTGGGGGCGAATCCGGCGGCGCCGGCGAGCGCCGCCATGTCACGGGCGTCGTTCTCGCAGGCGAGGAGGGCGCCGTCCCAGCCGTCGTACTGGTCGGGGTCGACCGCGTTCAGGCCGAGGTGGAGCGAGAGTCCGGTGGTCATGAGGGCCTCCTTGGGGGGAGGGGAGGGAGGCCGGGGCGTCTGCCGGGGGCGGCTGATCGAGTGGCCTGCGGTCCGGCGCCGAGCGCGACCCTCTCCACGCGGTACTTACATCGTATGAACCCTTCCGACCGTCCGCCTTCTCCGCCGCCCGCGTCGCCCGGCTCGTCCCCCGGCGCCCCGCACGGCTCGCCGTCGGCCTCCGGGGCGCCCCCGGAGCCGTCCCGGCAGGCCCGCGCATCCTCGCTCGCCGACCGCACCGGTTACGACGAGGGCTTCCTCGGGCCCGTCGTGCCCCTGCCCCTCCCGGTCCGGCCGACGGTCCGGACGGTGATCCTGCCGTACACGCACTTCACCGTCGCCTTCCGGCCCGACCGGCGCCTCGCCGCCTCGACCGCCGTCTGCATCGAGGGCCGCGAGCTCCTGGAGGACGTACCCCGCGACGACGTCTGGGAGTTCGACCCCCGGCTGCCGGAGGAGGAGCAGGCCGGGAACGAGATCTACCGGAACAACAGCCTGGACCGGGGGCATCTGGTCCGGCGGCTCGATCCGGTGTGGGGTCCGGCCGCGACGGCCCGGCAGGCCAACACCGACACCTTCCACTACACCAATTCGGCACCGCAGTCGGACGTGTTCAACCAGGGCAAGCAGCTCTGGCAGGGCCTGGAGAACTACCTCCTCGACCACGCGGCCGAGTTCGACCGGAAGCTGACGGTGCTGACCGGCCCGGTGCTCCAGGACTCCGACCCTCCCTACCGGGGCATCCAGGTGCCGCTGCGGTTCTGGAAGGTGGCCGCGTTCATGCAGGACGGGGCGCTCGCGGCGAGCGCGTACGTCCTCGACCAGAGCCCCGATCTGAGCCGGGAAGCGGAGGGGGCGCTCACCGGGGCGACGGCGGGCGCGCCGCCGCCGCTGGGGCCGTTCCGCACGTACCAGGTGCCGGTCTCGGACGTCGCCGAGATCACAGAGCTGGAGTTCGGGCCGCTGCCGGACGTGGACGTGATGCCGCTGCCCCGCGCCCCCGAGGAGCGATGGCGCCGCCTGGAGTCGTTCGACGACATGGTGCTGCACCCCTGACGCGGTGGCCGCGCCGCCGACGCGCGGCCACGCGCCCGACACCCGCGGCCGCACCGCTGACGCCGCGGCCCCGCGCCTGACACCGCGGCCACGCCCCCGACACCCGCGGCCACCGATTGCGACCGTTCCCGGCCGGTGAAACGATGGAGATCGTCAGACAGTTCGCCTGATGTCATGACGTCCGGCGCCGGCGCGTCCGGCGCTGCGCGAGGAGCGCCGGGCAGGTGATCCATGCCGCTCACCGAGACCGAGTGGGGCCTCGTCACCGACTGGGTGCGGGTCCATCTCGTCGACACCCCCGAGCCCCGCGGCCGGCTGCTCGGTTCGGGGCTGCCCGCGGATTTCGTGGAGGACCTCCCGCTCACCTCGGACCCGCACCGCAACGCCTTCGTGGTGGTGGACGGGGCCCGCCGGGACATCGCCCACCAGCGGCGGCTGCTCTCCGTCCTCGCCTCGCTCGACGGGCTCGGCGCCATCGACTACCCGCACGCCTTCGAGCAGGGCGCCGAGGCGCGGAACCTGCTCACCCGGCTGAGGGAGGACGAGCGGATCCGGCGCTCGCCGCGCGATCCGTTCCTCAGCACCCTCCTCAAGCGGGGCACCACGGCGTTTCTCGACCGCGCCGAGCTGCGCGAGAAGCTCCGCGGCTTCGTGTCCGACCCGGAGCAGACGGTCCTGGTGGTCGACGGGCCGCCGGACAGCGGCCGCTCCTACACGTACGAGTTCATCCGCCACCTCGGCCAGCACTGCGGTTTCCGGCCGGTACGGGTGGTCCTGACGCGTACGACGACGGCGGCCCGGCTGGTGGAGCGGCTCGCCGCCTTCGTGGCGGGGCCCGGACACGACGGGATCGCGGTGAACCCGACCCGGTTGAACGATCCCCTGCCGTCGTACGAGGACGCCGTGCACCGCGTCGTGGCCCGGGCGACGGCCGCCGACGAGCGGTTCTGGCTGGTCCTGGACGACTGCGACCGGCTCGACCCGAACTCCGACGTCTGGGACTGCGTCGGGGTCCTCGCTCGGGCGATCTACGAGCACACGCCGGTACGGACCGAGACCGCGCCCCGGCTCGTACTCCTCGGCTACGCGACGTCGGCCCGCCAACTCCCTTACGAGGTGCGGAACAACGAGTGCCGGGACGTCACGCGTCTCCTGGACGCGGACGATCTTCGGGCGTTCTTCCGGGAGTTCTTCACCGAGGAACGGCAGGGCCCGGTCGACGAGGCGACCGTCCGCGCGCTCACCGACACCGCCGTGACCGAGGTGCTGCACGCCGCCGACCGCCGGGGCGGCGAGCAGAGCTGGATGCGCCGGGTCTGCACGGCGGTCGAGGACGTCGTACGGTTCCACCGGGTCTTCGCGTCGGTGCCGCCCGGACCCGGGGAGGCCGGGCACCAGCTGCGGGACGCCCTGCGCACCGGTCTCGCCGACGCCGCGCCCGCGCTGTCGGAGCCCCGGCGCCGCTACCGCGAGGCCGCCTGCCTGCTCCAGGATTTCGACCCGGCGCTGCTGCGGCTGCCGGACGAGGACGCGCCGACCGGACGCGCCGTGCTGGAGCTCGTCGACGACTGCACGGCGCTCCCCTCCCCCGAGGCCACCGTGTGGACGCTCACGCCGGAGGCGAGGGAGGCGGCCCTGGCCGGTCTCGACGGGCCGGGGGCCGCGCTGCGCGCGCTGCGGGCGGGCCTCGGCGCGGCGTGCGCGGCGGCCGGCGACGGGTCGGGGCCGGAGGCGGCGGCTCTCGCGCTGCTCGGGGGCGGGGACGTGCCGCGGCCGTCCGCGGGCGCCCGGGACGAGGCGGAGGAACTCACGGACACCCTCCAGGCGGTCCTGTGGCTGCGCCGGGTGCCGGGCGTGACGGGGCTGCCGTCCGTGGACGAGGTGCAGCACCGCCTGGAGAAGGCCCGGGTGCTCCAGCCGCTGCGCCGCCTCGTGCGGGACTCGTTCCACGGACGCCTGGCCGAACGGGAGGCGCTGCGCACCTACATCGAACTTCCGGAGGAGCCGGCCGAGCCCCCGGTCCTCCTCCACGGCGTGGGCGGCATCGGGAAGAGCACCCTCCTGGCCAGGTTCCTGCTCGACGCGCTGGCGGACGCAGAGCCCACCGGATTCCCCTTCGCCTACATCGACTTCGAGCGGCCGACGCTCTCCATCCACGAACCGGCCACGGTCATCGCCGAGATGGCCCGGCAGCTCGGCATCCACCATCCGACCCGGCGCCGGGAGTTCGACGCGCTCGCCGACGCCTGCGAGCGCACGGCAGCCTCCCAGCGCGGCGAGCGCAACGAACTCGACTCGCTCCACCAGGTGTCCACGACCCGGGCGACGTTCGGCCGGGACTACTCGGCCGACTTCCACGTGCGAGCGAGCGCCCGCGAACAGGAACTCGCCCACCAGCTGGCCACCCTGGTCGCCGAGGCCGTCCGGGAGCGGCCACCGGAGCCCTCCGGAGCCGCCGCGCCCCCGGAACCCTCCGGAGCCGCTGCGCCTTCGGAGGCCCTGTCGTGGGACGGCGCCCCGGCCGGCCGGGGGCCGCACGGGGCGGCCCCCATGCCGCCGCCGTTCGTCGTCGTCCTCGACTCCTTCGAGGAGGCGCAGTACCGGGGCTCGCCCGTCATGGGCCGCATGTGGGCCATCTGGACCGCGCTCCGGGCCGCCTATCCGCGCCTGCGGTTCATCGTGTCCGGGCGGGCGCCCATCGACCACCCCGCCCGGGTGCTCACACCCCGCACCCGCGAGCTGACCGAGCTGGACCACCAGGCCGCCGTGGACCTGCTCCTCACCTCCGGGGTCGAGGACGAGGTGCTGGCCGAGGACCTGGTCGACCGGATCGGCGGCCATCCGCTGAGCCTCAAGCTGGCCGCCCGTACGGCGGTCGCCGCGGAGGCCGCGGCCGGCGGGCCGGGCGGGGCGGGGTCGACGGGTGAGCTGCTGCGCGGACTGCCCTCGCGGCGCCGCTACTTCGACCGTCAGGTCGACCAGATGCTCATCCAGGGCACGCTGTACGAGCGCCTCCTCAACCACATCGTGGAGGACGACGTCCGGGTGCTCGTCCAGGCCGGGCTCGCCCTGCGGTTCCTCACTCCGGAGCTGGTCCGGGAGGTGCTCGCGGAGCCTGCGGGCCTGCGGGTCGACAGCAACGAGGAGGCGCGCCGCCTCTTCGGGCTGCTCACCTCGCGGGTCGATCTGATGGAGCCGGCGGGCCCCGGCGCGATCAGGCACCGGGCCGACCTGAGGGCCATCATGCTGCGCCTCTCCGACAGCGCCCGCACCGATCTGATGCGGGGCGTGGACCGGCGCGCGGTGGCCTACTACGCGGCGCGCGAGGGCCCGGCGGCGCGGGCGGAGGAGATCTACCACCGGCTGCGGCTCGGCGAGAACCCCCGTACGGTCGAGGCGCGTTGGGAGCCTGGGGTGGCCGCCCACCTGGGGGGTGCGACCCACCGCGAGATGGCTCCGCGCTCGGCGGCCTTCCTCCTCGGCAGGATCGGCGGACACGTGCCCGACCAGATCATGGCCGAGGCCGCCCAGGAGGACTGGGAGCGCATCGCCGCCCGCGAGGTCGAGGACCTCCTCACCCAGGGGTACGTGGAGGCGGCGGCGCAGCGGCTCGCCGAGCGGCGGCCGTGGACGCCGTGCAGCCGTCTGCACGCGCTGCTCGGCGAGACGCTGGCCCGCTCCGGGCGGGCCCCCGAGGCGCGGGAGGCCGTCGAGCACGCCGTGCAGGACGCGGCGGACGCGGGCTGCGCGGAGACCCGTCTCGAACTGCTGCAGCTGTCGGCGCGGCTCGCGCAGGACGCGGGCGACTTCGCGGAGGCGGGCCGGGCGCTGGAGGAGGCGGAGGAGGTCGCCGAGGGCCTGGGGCTGCGCTTCGAGTCGCTGGGTGTCCTCGTGGCCCGCTCCCGCCTCGCGGCCCTCGCGGACGACGACTCCGCCCCGGCGACCCGGGAGCGGCTGGCCCGGACGCTGCGGGGCATGCGGGACGAGGAACTGGCCCGGCAGCCGTCCCTGGCGCGTACGGCGGCGGCCACCGCGGGCCGGGCCGATCCGCAGCTCCTGGAGCACACGCTGCGCCTGGTCGGCCTCCCGGCGGACGAGGAGGCGGTGGTGACGGAGCTGGCCCACTGGATCGACGTCACGATGGACGACGAACCGCGCCTGCGGGAGCCGCTCGCCCGGATCCTGGAGTCGGCGGCGGACGGGGCCGTACGGGACCGGGCCTCGGCGATCGGAGCCGTACGGGACCGGCGGGCAGAGGACGGAGCCGTACGGGACCGGCCGGGAGCGAACGGCGGCGGCTTCGGGGCGGACGGGGCGCCGCCCCGCATGGCCCGGGGCACGATCGAGCGGGCGCTGCGCGAGGCCCGGCGGCGGGGCACGCTCGACGGGGTGGCGCGGCAGGCCCTGGCGCTGCGGGACGGGAGCGGCGACCTGCTGCTCGGGGTGGCGTCGGCGATGGACGCCGAGGCGTCGGGGGCGGGGGCCCTTCAGGGGCGGTCCGGCACGGGGCGGTGGACGCGGCCGGCACCGACCGCCGCCGGGGCCGCGCTGCGCGCGGAGCCCCATCTGCCGCCGGAGGAGCTGGTGCGAGTCCGCAACGCCGTCACGGAGGCGGGACTCGCCGATCACCTGCTGCGCCCGGTGCTGCTCAAGGGCATTCCGGTGAACTTCACGGCGACCCTCGCACCGCACGGCGACCCCAGGGAGCAGACGGACGCCGACCTCGCCGCCATGAACCGGGTCGAGCGGCTGATGTCCGGTCTGGTGCCGCTGGAGGTCTGGCTCCACAACGCGCTGGAGAAGACCCACGAGCCGGGGCCGCGCGCCGTCCTGGAGGGCGCGCTCGACGCCGTGGCCCGCACGACGGGCGGCGAGGCGGAGCTGCCGGACGAGTCGATGCCGACGGAGCTGAAGGAGGAGATCATCCTCCAGGACGACACGGTGCCCTACGAGTTCCTGCGGGACGGCATCCGGGCCGGGGCCTCCGTCGCGCTGCTGCGGATTCCGCCGTACGAGGCGGGCGCGCCGCTGCTGCCGAACTACCCGCACGGCGGGACGGGGTGGATGATCGCGCCGGGCCTGCTCATCACCAACCACCACGTGGTCATGGCCCGTTCGTGGGAGCGCGGGGTGCGGCCCTACGTGAGCGACGAGGACCTGCGGCTGCAGGCGCTGATGTCCCGGTCGCGGTTCGACTTCGTCGAGAACACCGTGGACCCGCCGGAGGCGACGGCCGGTGAGCTGGCCGCCTGGGACGCGGCGCTCGACTACGCGGTCGTGCGGCTCGCGCCGGGACAGCCGGAGCGGCCGATGCTGCGGATCGCGACCCGCCCCCTGCTGGTGCGCGAGCGGCAGCGCGTACCGGTGAACATCATCCAGCACCCGGGCGGGCTGCCGAAGCGGGTGGCGCTGCGCAACAACCTGGTCTACCGGGCGGACGAGCACGACCTGCTGTACTTCACCGACACCCGGGGCGGCTCCTCCGGTTCACCGGTCTGTCTGGACGACTGGACGGTGGTGGGGCTGCACCGGGGGACGCGGAAGATCGACGAGGTCGAGTTCCAGGGCGGGAAGACCCGGTTCGTGAACGTCGGCACCCAGATGAGCGGGATCCTCGGCCATCTCAGGGAGCAGCGGCCGGAGTTGTACGAGGAGATCATGGCGGCCCAGCGGGGGCGGCCGGTCCCGGGGAGCGATCCCCACGACGCGCCAAGCCGAGGTGAGTGACGATGCCGAACGGAACAGGGACGCCTTCGCCGGTCGCGACCGGTGCGGAGCGGATCTTCGGTGATCTGCGGGCGGTCGCCGACCGGGTGCGGGCCGGCCTGGAGGCGGAGATCGCCGAGTCGTCGTGGGAGCTGCCCGCTGCGGCGGCGCCGGGCGTCGAGATCTCGCGCTTCGCCCGTGAGGAGCGGGCGCGGGTCCTGGAGGCGGGGGTCAGCGGCCTGGAGAAGCTGGCGGCGCACCGGGAGGACGAGATCCGCGAGGACGAGGCCTTCGGGGTGGAGGCGATCGTGCTCCTGGAGGGGCGTCCGGCGATTCTGGTGCAGGGGCAGGACTTCGCGTCGCAGCGGGACGAGTGGGCGGTGCTGGACGGCGAACGGCTTGCCATACGCGACTCGTTGGCGCGGGTGGGCCGGGTGGAGGTGAGCGGGCATCCGAGTCTGGACTGGATCGGGACGGCGTTCCTCGTCGGACCGCGCACGGTGATGACGAACCGTCATGTGGCGGTGGAGTTCGCCCGGTCGGAGGGTGACCGGTGGGTCTTCGGCTTCGCCATGTCGGCGCGGGTGGACCCGGCGGAGGAGCTGCCGCCCGCCGGGGCGCCCTTCGCGGGCGTGCCGGACGTCGGGGCGCCGGTGCCGGGCGGGCCGGACGTCGGGGCGCCCGGCGCGCCTCCGGCGCCGTACGAGGTCACGGAGATCATCGGGATCCACCCGGACGTCGACATGGCGCTGCTGCGGGTCGAGCCCGCGGGCGACGGGGGGCTGCCGACGCCGCTCGCCGTGGCCGCGGACGCCCCGGCGAGCCTACCGGGGCGTCCGGTGTACGTGATCGGCTACCCGGCGTGGGACGGACGGCGCAACGAGCCGGAGTCGATGCGCCGGATCTTCATGGACGTCTACAACGTGAAGCGGCTGCAGCCCGGGGCGGCGACCGACTTCACCCCCGGCGGCCTGGTCATGAAGCACGACTGCTCGACGCTGGGCGGGAACAGCGGCTCGCCCGTGCTCGACCTCGCCGACCACCGGGTCCTCGGTCTCCACTTCGGCGGCCGCTACCGGACGGGGAACTTCGCGGTGCCGCTGTGGGAGCTGGTGGAGGACCCGCTGCTCGCCCGTGCCGAGATCAACTGGGTGTGACGGGGAGGACGAGGACGAACGGCTCGCGGGCGGTCGTGCCGTCGGCGCGCCGCCACTCGGCGACGACCCGGCCCACGGCCTCCGGCTCGGTCACGTCGCCCGGGGTGCGCCGCAGGCGCAGGACGAGCGGGGCCGCGGCGCCCGGCGTCCGTACCTCGATGTCGGTGCGGCCGGGTCCGTCGGTGACCCGGACGATCTCCGCGTCGCCCCCGGAGCCCTCGAAACCCTTGGAGTCGGCGAGGCCGTCGAGGCCGTCGACGGAGGCGGCGACCGTCGGGTCCGGGGTGTCGGTCAGGGACTGGGCCTGCGGCACCGCGCGGCCGGTGAGCAGCGCGTACGACTGGGCGACGAAGACGGGGTCGTGGGCGCCGTCGTACACCCACCGCTTCCCCAGGACGCCGTGCTCGGTCGTGCCGATGAGGCCGTCCTCGGCGCCGTCCAGCGGCCCGGCCCGGTAGGTCATGGGGACGAGGTACGCGACGGCGTCCGGGGCCTCCCCGTCGGTGACGACCATGAACTCGATGCCCACCTCGCCCTCCGGGTCGTCGAGGCGGAAACCCCCCGCCTTGACCGGCCGCGGCTCCCCGCCCGCGTACCACTCCCGGGTGGGGAGCCAGGCGGCGAGGAGTTCCAGCTTGGTGGGGCGCAGGGTGGTGCGGTGGATGACGGCCATCGTGCGGGTCCTCTCGTCCGTGCTCCGGTCGTCCTTGATCCGGAACTCCGCAACGTAACAGAGCGGATGCCGGAGCCGGCCGGGGGCGCCCCTCCGGCCGGCTCTCAGGGGATCGCACGTCGTGCCGGGCCCGGGCGGGCCCGCCCCCGACTAGCGGTAGACGTCGACGACCACCCGGTTGGGGGCGGTCAGCGTGAAGACGCGGTAGCTGGTCGACGGGCCGAGGGAGATGCCGAACTCGCCCCTGGCCGCGTGGAAGTTCGTCAGCTGGACCGCTTTGACGGTGGGCAGCCCGAAGGACTTGTTGAAGGTCAGGCCGCTCGCCAGGTGGACGGGGTCCATGGTGACGAACAGGTAGGAGTCGCCCTTGACGTCCAGGTACTCGGTCTGGCCGCTCATGGGCATGTAGGCGCCCGTGGTGTTCGTGTAGGTGTTTGTGACGGCGGTCCCCGCGGTGAGGTCGAAGACGAGGCGGTCGTAGTCCGCGTGCGTCGCGGCGCGTATGCCCGTGATGCAGGGGTGGTCGTAGCACGTCAGGGCGGAGGTGCCGGTGTCGGTGGTCGGCGCCGCGGTGGCCGCCGGAGCGGCGAGGAGCGTGGTGAGGGCGGCGGCGGCGAGCGGAACGGCGATTCGGGTCCAGCGGGACCGCAGGGCACGCGTCATGTCGGCAATCCTTTGTATGGATTCGGCTGCCCCGGCGGGAGGTCGGGCTTTCCCCCGGTGCGCCGAACGCGATCTTCGGACGTCAAACGGGATGCAGCCTAGACCGACCCCCCGCCGCCCTGACCAGAGCATTCGCCAGAGGTGGCCGAAAGAGGTGCCCATGCGGCCGGTTGGCGAATTGCGTGTCGAGACCGGGCACAGACAGTCGATAACAAGCCAACTGCCGCTCGCGCTCCCGTACCCCCGGGGGTTCCTTGTTACTGTCGCCCGGCGGTTGACAGGGGTGGGCTTCCGCCGCTTTCGCCTGCCCTCAATCGTTATGAGACGCAAGGGATTTGACGTACGCACCTTGCTGAAGGAGAGCGAACCTTGGCACAGCGGACAGCATGACATCCCGGCCGGGCGGGAGCCCGGGTCAGTCGGGTGGGAGCCCGCTCAGTCGGGTGGGGCGCATCCGGTGCGGCGTTCGGCGAGTGCGGCCGCCGCCGTGTCCGCGTCGATCCGGACACCGAACTCCTCGTAGGCGACGCGCCCTACGTCGTCGGCGGTCGCGGCCAGGTCGCGATGGAGGGCCAGCTCGGCCGCCCCGAGTGCGAGGACCTCCTCGCGCCCGGACGCGCGGGGGTCGGTGAGCGCGGAAAGAACGTTTCGCCATAACGCGGCCATCAGCGTCGTACACCTCTCGTCCGAACGTGCTCGTGACGCGGGTCCGCCCCTCCCGGCCCCACGGAACCTCCCGTGCGCCTCGGCGCCCCGCGTCACGCCCGCCAGCCTGCTCCGCGCCGGGGCCGTCACGCCCGCGCCGTCCGGGCTCCGCTCGAACGGGCGACGCGGCCGGGGCCAAACTCGTTCGCCCCCGAGTCGCGCCGAGCCGTGCGTTTCCGCCACGGAACGCGCCGCGACGCCCCGGCCCTGTGGTTCCGTGTTCGATACGGCTCCGGCGGGGCCGCCCTTCGGACCGGTCCGGGTCCGTCCCCACGGACCGGGATCCGCGAGGGGTGACCGGTGCCACGCCCCGCTCTACGATCATGCTCATGTCGATTTCCCTCTCCTCCCTCCCGGTGCTCCGAGGCCGGGGCGGGGCCGTCCTGTCCGCCGAGGACCTCGGGCTGGTCCTCGACCTCCCGCGCGAGCAGGTCACCTTCACCCCCGACGGGCTGGGCCGGATACGCGCCGAGGGCCGTTCGGTCCTGATCGAACTGCGGGCGAGGGCCGGGACGACGCCCCGCGTCCACCGCGTCGACGACGTGGACGAGGCGGCGGCCGCCGCCTTCGCCGACGGGGTCAACGCGATCCTGGCGAACCGGACGGACAGCGACGACGTCGACGGGACCCCGTTCGCCGTGGTCCGCTCGCTCGCCCCCACCTGGCGGTCGAGGTTCCACCGCCGGATCCTGCGGGGCGCGCTCGGGCACCTGCTGGCGCTGGTCGTCCTGTGCGTGGTGGCGGGCGGGCTGGACGAGTGGGACCTGGTGCTCCTCACGGTCCCGGTCGGCGGCTTCGCCTGGACGGGCCTGTGGCTCGGCCTGTACGGGGTGATGCGCGCGCGGCGGGAACGCCTGCTGTACCGGCACGGCGTCCTGGTGACCGCCACCCGCGCCACCATGACCCGCGGGGGGTACGTCTACCCGGACGCGACCGGGACGTACCGCGGCTTCCTGCACGGCGAGGCCGGTCCCACGATCACCGTCGCCCACCCCCCGGAGGACCCGGCGGACGTGCTGGTGCCCTCCTCGCCGTTCACGCACCTGGTGAACACCTACGCGGGCGCCGTCCTGGTCTTCTGCTGCGGCGTCCTGATCGTCCTCCACGCCGTGATGGCCGTGACCCTCTTCCTCGACGGCTAGGCCGCCACCTGCGGGGGTGAACCCGGGCGGTCAGGACGCCGGGGGGACCCGTACGGTCTCGACCCACGACGGGGGCGCGGGGGCCTCCGGGCCGATCAGGGCGGCGATCAGGCGGCAGGAGACCGGCTCGTCCGGCCACGGGGTGAAGCCGTCCGTCAGGACGACGACGATGTGCGGCCGGTCCTGCGCGGCGAGCGCCGCCCGGATGCCGACGGTCATGTCCGTACCGCCGCCACCGGCCAGTTCGACCTGCTCGACCCCGGTGACCCGGGCGACGGCGTGCACGTCGGCGTCGCAGGCGAGGACGGCGACGCGGTTGCCGCCGACTCCCACCTCGCGCAGTACCCCCGACACCTCGGCGAGCGCGGCGGCCAGCTCGTCCTCGCCCATGGAGCCCGAGGTGTCCACGACGATCGCCACGCGTGGCAGCGGACGGCGCAGGCTCGGCAGCACCACGCGGCCGCCGAGGGCGGAGGTGCGGCGGGAGGGGCGCCGGTAGGAGTAGTCGACCGCGCCGCTAGCCCAGGCGACGGCCTCGCGCACGGCGCCCGTCAGGGCCGCGCGCCAGTCGACGGTGGGTTCGAGGACCTCCTCCGCCCAGCGCTGCCAGCCCGCCGGGACGGTCCCGCGGGAGCGCTGTCGCGCATGGGCGCGGATCGCCCGGGCGGTCTGCCGACGCAGCGCCTCCGCCTCCACCGGGCCCAGCCGGGCGACCCCCGCACCGCTCTCCCCCAGGTCCCAGGGCGACGGACGGCCGTGCGCGCCGGAGCCGCAGTCGACCGGATGCCGGGGGGTGGCCGGGACGCCCGGCAGGTAGCCCTCGAAGAGCACGCCCGTGGGGAGCCCGAAGAGGCCGGGCTCCATCCGGCCCTCCGGCAGCTTCAGCCGGTCGGCGAGGAGGTCGTCGTTGATCTCGCAGTCCTGCGCGACGTTGACGCGCACGGGGTCGCGCTGGTCGGCCGCCGGAAGCCGGTCGGCCCGTCCGTGGTGGTCCCGCAGCAGGTGCGCGACCTCGTGGATCCAGACCCCGGCGAGCTCCTCGATGCCGGTCTCCTCGACGAACCCGGCGGCGACGTAGCACCGCCAGAAGCGGTCGACGGCCATGGTCGGCACCCGCGCGGAGGGCACGACGGTCAGCGCGTAGAGCGCGGAGGCGAGGTACGGGCGCACCTCGGCCGCCTTGTACCGCGCGGCCAGCAGCTTGGCCCGGTCGAGCACGGGGGCGGGGCCGGGATCGGGGCCGGGATCGGGGCCGGGATCGGGCGCGGGGCCGCTCGGGGGCGTCATCGCGGGGGCGTCCGTCAGCGGGCGGCCGGGAGGGCGCCGGCGAGGTGGAGGAGTTCCAGGAAGGCGTCGATCCCGGGCGGGACCGGCCAGTCAGGCTCGCGGAGGGCGGCGAGGTCCCCGGCGGCGCGCGCCGCGACGTCCGGCACCCCCGCGTCGACGGCCTTGGCCAGGACCTCCCAGCCCGCCTCCCAGCGGATGCGCGTGGGCTCGCTCTGCACGGCGGCGACCACGGCGATGAGGAACGCCAGTTGGCGGTCACCGCGCTCGGGCAGGGCGAAGGCGTCCGGGTCGGCGAGGACCCGGTCGGGGTCGGGCAGGTCGAGGTTCTCCAGGTACGACACCAGCTCGATCCCGGCCGCCTCGCCGACCGCGCCGATGACGGCGGCGGACCGCGCCTCGCGCCCGGCACCGGAGGCGTACCCGGCGGCGAGCAGCCGCAGCGCCATCTCCCAGGTGCGGGGCGACGGCCAGGCGCGCCCGCGGCCCTCGGCGGCGGCCGGCATGTGGTGGGCGAGGCCGGGCCGTGCGGTCAGGAAGCCGGAGATCACACCGCGGGCGCGGGCGACCGCACCGGGGATCCGCGCGGGGTCCACGGCGGGAAGCGCGGTCTCGGGCCAGGTGCCGGCCATCCCGCGGGCGACGGTGCGCGGGTCGTGCGTCCAGTCGAGGTGGACGAAGCGGTTGGCGAGGGGCGGGGTGAGGTGCCAGCCGTCGGCGGCGCTGGAGGGCGGGTTGGCCGCCGCCACGATGCGGACCGAGGGGGGCAGGGCCAGGCTGCCGACCTTGCGTTCGAGGACGACGCGCAGCAGCGCGGCCTGCACGGCGGGCGGCGCGGAGGAGAGCTCGTCGAGGAAGAGCAGCCCGTGGCCGGTGGTCGCGAGCCGGACGGCCCAGTCCGGTGGGGCCATCGGTACGCCGGTGGTGGCGGGGTCGTCCCCGACGACGGGCAGCCCGGCGAAGTCGGAGGGCTCGTGGACGCTGGCGACGACCGTCTCCAGGTGCACGCCGAGGGCGGCGGCGAGCTGCTCCATGCCGGCCGACTTGCCGATGCCGGGCTCGCCCCAGAGGAGAACGGGCTGATTGGCCGTCACGGCGAGGGCGAGCGCCTCCAGTTGGGGGCTGGCGGCGGGCTCGGTGCGGGTGGCGTCGAGGCGTGCGCCCAGCGCGTCGGCGGCCGCGAGGGCGGCGGGTACGGGGGTGGGCGCGGCTCCGTCCGGCGGGGAGTTCGTCATGCTCCGGTCACCACGTCCCGGTCGTCGCCGTGCCGGTCCTCGGACAACTCCTCGTCCCCGTCCGGCTCCTCGTCCCCGTCGGGCTCGTCGTCCCAGTCCGGCTCGTCGTCCCGCTCGTCGGCGTATTCGTCGTACCACTCGGAGCCGATCCCCGGGTGCTCCGCCAGGACGCGGCGGCGGAGGAACATCAGGTCGGTGCGGACGTACCGGCGGATGATCTGGGCGAGCGAGAGCTCCGTCGCGTCGGTCGCGTCGATGCGGGCGCCCGCGTCGACGAGGTCCCGGACGAGCTCGAGGGAACCCCCGTTGGCGACGGCGACGACCAGCGGCGTCTCCCCGTTCCTGTCGACGGCCTCCAGGTCGAGCCCGGCGGCCAGCAACCGCGGCAGCAGCGCCCGGTGGTCGAGCAGGTGGAGCAGGTGCAGGAGGCTCCGGCGGTCGCCGTCGCGGATCAGGGTTCGGTCCCCGCGTCGAGGAGGGCCAGGACGCCCGGGGTGTCCCCGTGCCGGACGTGCAGGAAGAACGCGCGCCGCTCGTCCCGCAGGGCGCGCGGCAGCCGTCCGTCACCGCCCGTCCAGGCGTGGCGGGTCGCGAAGCAGCCGGACACGGCGCCGCCGAAGGCGCGCAGGGCGAGTTCGCGCTGTTGCTCCTGCTCGGTGTGCGGGACGTCGAGGGTGCCGTTCCGCGAGACGACCTGGTGCCACTCCCCCCGGCAGCGCACGCGCACGGGGGCGGGCGGCGTCGGCCCGTCCGGACCGGCGGCGGGGCCGAGCCGGGGGAACAGTGCGGCGGCGACCAGCGGGTGCAGGGCCTCCGGACGGATGCGTCCGGCGCGCAGGAGGCCGATGTCGGGCAGGCGTTGCCACGCGTACGAGGGGAGGTACGCGACGCCGTCCAGCGGGCGCGCCAGGGCCGACACCCGCGCCGGGGCCGCGTCCGGGTCGAGGTCGAACCGCACGTGGCCGCGCCAGCTCACGGGGACGCGGAAGCTCGTACCGCGTCCGTCCGCCTGGAGGAGACGGATCTCGGGGACGATCCGGGTGAGGTCGAAGGCGGTGCGGCCGATCATGTCGTGGACGTCGAGCGGCCGTTGGGTGGGACGGTCCGTCGGCGGGGCCGTCAGGTCGAGGTCGAGGCCCGCGGCCGCGAACGCCCCGACGTGGTCGCCCCGGGACTGGAGCACGGCCACCCATTCGGCGCGGGCCGCCGGGTCGTCGTGTCCGGGGTCCTCGGTGGGCAGCTCCTCCGGGGCGAGCGGCGTGCCGTCGAGGTGGAGGAACGGCAGCCGCTCGGAGCCGGGGCCACCGGCGCAGTGGCGCAGCTCGGCGGCGCGGCGGGCGTCCCAGAAGCGGCGGGCGACCGTCCAGTCCTCGGTGGTATAGGTGAGGCCGTACAGCGTGTCCCGCCCCGGTTCGACGGCCGGGCCGAAGCGCAGGGCGAGCTTCTGCGGTCCCGCCAGCATGGGCGAGGTGGTCACCGAGAGGACGGGTCCCCCGGAGCCGTACGCGGCGAGGACGACGCGTCGGCACGGGGCCAGGGTGGTGTGGCCGCCGAGGGCGCGCGGCAGGTGCCAGCGCAGCAGGTCGGGTGCCAGGTGGCGGAGGTCGTCGGCGACCCGGGCGGCCACGTCGGAGCCGTACCGCTCGGCGATCCGCTCCGGGTCGAGGTCGGCGGGCACGTCGACCGCGGCGACGGCGCAGGCGGCCCGCCAGTCCCCGGCGAGCCGGGCCTCGGTGGCCCGCTCGATCATCCAGCGGGGGACGGCGTGGCGGCGGACGCGGGTCCAGGCGGCGGCGTCCTCGGGGGACAGACCGGCCGGCTGTGCGGCGCGGGGGCCGGACCGCCGCCCCGGACCCGACGGCGATATCGCGCTCGTGGTCGCGCCGGCGCTCGCGCTCACCGGTACACGCTGCCGATCGCGCGCAGGTCCTGGTGGGCCGGCCGGGCGGGGCGCAGGCGCTCGGTGAAGGACCGCTTGACGCGGCGGGGCAGTCCGGGGCCGAGGCCCACGTACTCCAGGTGGTGTCCGTCGGGGAGCGCGGCGAGCAGGGTCTTGGCGCCGCGCCCGGTGATGCCGGTGTGGCGCAGTTCGAGGCGGCGGAGCGGGCTGCCGGGGAGGGCGGCGGCCAGGGCGTGCGCGCCGTCGTCGCCGGTGGCGTTGCCGGGGGAGCCGAGGCTCCGCTCGGACATGGCACGCCCGAGGTCGAGGGACTCGATGCCGTCGAGCGCGTCGGCGAGGGCGCGGGCGCCCGCGGGCCCGATGCCGTTGCCGCCGAGGCCGAGCCGTACGGGCCGGGCGGGGTCGGCGGCCGCGGCGAGGACGGCGGTGCCGGCGTCGCCGAGGTGGTTGGCCGGGAGGTACAGCTCGCGCACGCCCGCGTCGCGGACGAGGGCGGCGAGGAGCGGGGCGTCGGTGGAGGTGAGGCCGTTGCCGCCGAGGAAGAGGCGTTCGAGCGGGGCGGCGCGGTCGAGGAGCGCGTCGAGGAGGAGGCGTACGCCCTCGGGGCCGATGCCCGAGTTGACCAGGTCCATGGTGCGCAGGGCGGTGTTGCGGCGCAGCAGCCCGGCGAGGGTGCGGGCTCCGGCGGCGTGGACGGGGTTCCGCTTGAGCCAGAGGGCGCGGACCGCGGTGTCGTCGGCGAGGGCTTCGGCGAGGGCGGTCACGCCGTCGGGGCCGATGCGGTTGCAGCCGAGGTAGAGGGTGCGGACGCCGTGCCCGGCGCCCGTACCGCCGGCCGCCGCCTCGCTCGTACGGGTGAGGGCGGCGGCCACGGACCGGGCGCCGTCGTCGCCGAGGGCGTTGGTGCCGAGGAGCAGGTGGGCGGCGTGCGGGGAGGCGGCGGCGACGGGGAGCAGCCGGGCGGCCCCGTCGGGGCCGAGGCCCTGCTTGCACAGGTCGACGCGGCCGTCGGCGCGCAGGGTGCCGAGCGGGAATGCCTCGTCGGCGGCGACGGTCCGCTCGTCGGCGAGGCGGTCGAGCAGGGGGCCGAGCGCGGCCGGGTCGGCGAGCGGCAGCTCCGGATGCTCGATCGCCGGGCAGCGTACGGGCGTTGTCGGCTGGGTCATCACCACTCCACCGGTCCTTCGCCGGGGCCCGGCGTCCGCGTCGACACAAGAAGACGCAAGACCGGTCGGATTCGAACCGACGTCCTCCAGCTCGATGCGTGGGCGCGACGACCTCTGCGCTACGGCCTTGCTGCGGGTGATCATAGCCATCCGCACCGACGATTTCGGTCACCAGTGTGAGGGCCGGACGGAGCAGGGCACCGCCCCCCGACTTGATAGGCAAGTGATTGCTTGCTTATCGTGGCGGGGTGACGGACGACGACCTGTTCAAGGCCCTGGCCGACCCGACCCGGCGCCGCATACTCGACGAGCTGGCCGAACGCGACGGCCAGTCCCTCTTCGAGATCTGCGCCCGGCTCACCACCCGGCACCGGCTGGGCCTCTCGCGCCAGGCCGTCAGCCAGCACCTCGCCCTGCTGGAGAACGCCGACCTCGTCCGCACCCGGCGCGAGGGCCGTTACAAGTTCCACGACCTGAACCGGGAGCCGCTGCGCCGCATCGCGGCCCGCTGGCTCCCCGCCGGCCCCCCGCCCCCCACCCGCCCCGAGAACACGGAGAGCACTCCATGAGGATCCATCTGGCCAGCGTCTTCGTCGACGACCAGGACAAGGCGCTCCGCTTCTACACCGAGGTCCTGGGCTTCGTGAAGAAGCACGAGGTACCGCTCGGCGAGCACAAGTGGCTGACGGTGGTCTCCCCGGAGAACCCCGACGGCACCGAACTCGTTCTCGAACCCTCCGCGCACCCCGCCGTCGGCCCCTACCGGACCGCCCTGGTCGAGGACGGCATCCCGCTCACCTCCTTCGACGTGGACGACGTCCACGCCGAGTTCCGCCGCCTCTCCGACCTCGGCGTCCGCTTCACCCAGGAGCCCGTCGACATGGGCCCGGTGACGGCGGCCGTCTTCGACGACACCTGCGGCAACCTCATCCAGATCACCCACATGCGGTGACCCATCGCCCCGCCCCACCGGACAGATCCGATCCGGCCGCGTCCCGCCCCCGACCGCCGCACCCGGCCGCGGCGGTCGAGTTCCTGGACCCCGAGGCGGTCACCTTCGTCGAGGGGCCGGCACCCGCGCTCACCCCGTGGGAGCGGGCCGAGGTGGACCGGCTCTGGGAGGAGACCCGCACGCGCAACCCGGCCACGTTCGACGGGCCGCTCGTCGCCGCCCTCGGCGTCGAACGGCGCCCCTCCGGCGCGACGGTGGTCCACTGGGCCCCGATGACGTACCGCCACCGCGCCCTGCGCCGGCTCCGCCCGGCCGACCGGGTGCCGGGCTCCCTCTACGTCACCGCGCTGCTGCCCACCGACGAGGGGCTCGTCGTGGGGCGCGGCGCGGCCACCACGGCGGCGCCCGGCCGCTGGACCCTCCCCGGCGGGGCCGCCGAGCCGCCCGCGGCCGGTGAACCCCTGGACCTGGAGGTCCTGCGGTGGCACGCGGCCCGCGAGCTGGCCGAGGAGACCGGGCTCCGGGTCGACCCCGCGGAGCTGCGGCCGTGGGCACTCACCCGGGGCCGCCGCTTCGGCAGCCTCGGGTTCCACTTCCTCGCGCCGCCCGCCTCGGAGGCGCGCGTCCGTGCCGCGCACGCGCGGCTCGCGGCCGACGGCGGCGACCCCGCGGCGCGGGAACTGGACGCGCTCGCCTTCCTCCCGTCGCGGGCGGGCGTCGAGCCGCCGGGGCCCTGCGCCGACTACCTGCCGCAGGTGCTCGGCCGGTACGTCACGGGGCGTCCGACGGGCGACGGGACGGAGTGACCGGCGTGGCGGGGCGTCCGGCGGGCGGCAGGACGGCGTGCCCAACGTCACGGGGCGTCCGACGGGACGGCGGGACGGAGTGACCTGCGCCGCCCCCGCCGGGCCCCCGCTACACCACCTCGGCGCCGGCGGGGGTGCCGTCGAGGAAACCGCCCGACTGGTGCTGCCACAGCTTCGCGTACGCTCCCTCCGCCGCGAGCAGTTCGTGGTGCGTGCCCTGCTCGACGATGCGGCCGCTGTCGAGGACGACGAGCTGGTCCATGGTGGCGACCGTGCTCAGCCGGTGAGCCACCACCAGCGCCGTCCGCCCGTCCATGAGGCGCCACAGCGCGTCCTGGACGAGGATCTCGCTCTCCGAGTCCAGCGCGCTCGTCGCCTCGTCGAGCAGCAGGATCGGTGCGTCGCGGAGGATCGCCCGCGCGAGGGCGACGCGCTGGCGCTGGCCGCCGGAGAGCTTCACCCCGCGCTCGCCCACCATCGTGGCGAAGCCGTCCGGGAGACCGTCGACGAACTCCGTGACGTGCGCGGCCTCCGCCGCCCGGCGGATCTCGGCGTCGGTGGCACCCGGCCGGGCGAACGCGATGTTGTCGCGCAGCGTGCGGTGGAACATCGCAGGGTCCTGCGGCACGTACGCGATGAGGCTGCGCAGGTCGGCCTGGCGAAGCCTGCTGATGTCCTGCCCGCCGATCGTGATCCGGCCGCCGTCGATGTCCGTCATCCGGAGCAGCAACCGGGTGAGGGTCGTCTTGCCGCCGCCCGAGCGGCCGACGAAACCGACCTTCGCCCCGCCCGGCACGGTCAGGTCGAGCCCCTCGAAGAGCGGCTTCCCCGCCGTGTGCGCGAAGGTCACCTTCTCGAAGCTCACGCCGGCGTCCCGGGGCGCGAGCGGCTCGGGCACCTCCGGGTCCCGTACCGTCGGCCGGGTGAGCAGCAGCTCCGTGAACTGCGCGGCCTCCGTCATCGAGCTCTCCAGACGGCGGTAGATCTGGTTGAACTCGAACATGATCCGCGTGGCGTTGGAGTAGTAGGTGAAGGCGACCACGACCGCCTCCACGCCGTGCTCCCCCGCGCCGAGCGAGAGGGCGAGCAGGAGGCCCAGCACATTGGTGAGGACGGACATGGGCGCGACCAGCGTGTCGATGCGCAGGTTGCCGTAGTCCCACGAGCGGAGCGTGAGGCGGCGCGACTCCGCGACGCGGAACCGGTGTTCGGCGGCCTCGCGCTCCTCGGCGGCGAACGCCCGGACGGTGTCCATGTTCATCAGGCTGTCGGCGACGTGTCCCGAGACCCGGGCGATCGCCTCCTCGCGCTGGTCGACGAGCGCCTGACGGCGCCGGATCAGCGGCCGGACGATCAGGGCCGTCACCGCGATCATCACCAACAGGCCGACGACGAGCAGGGGTTCGTACGTCCAGAGCACGACGGAGGCGAACGCCAGCGGCACGAAGCTGCCCATGACGGAGAAGGTGAGGGTGTCGACGAACTCCTCGAACCGGGAGGCGAAGCTCAGGACCCGCTTGGTGAGGGAGCCGGCGAAGTTGTCGTGGAAGAAGGCGGCGTCCTTGGCGAACAGCTCGTCCATGCCGATGGCGTAGAGGTTCTCGATGCCGTTGGCGTCGAGGCGGTTCAGGCAGTGCAGCCCGACGCGCCACAGCGTCTCGGCGAGCAGCAGGACTCCGGCGAAGCCGAGGACGTACGGCAGCATCGACTCCGCATCAGCCGCCCCGCCCGCGCCCCCGCTCCGGTCTCCGCCTCCTTCGCCGTCCCCCGCGATCTCGCCGACGAGCTTGGCGACGAGCAGCGGCACGACGTAGAAGATGCCGATGTTGCCCAGCGCCGGCAGCAGCATCGCCGGCACCGTCAGCCGTTTGAGTCGGGTCAACTCCCTTCCGTAGTAGCGAAGTGCGAGGAGCACCGGACCCCTGTCCGGCGAACCTTTGCGCGATTCCGTCTTTACCATCCCAACCCTGCCTTGTCGGAGCGAAGTGGACAGGATGGGCAGTGTTCCGTGGCTGGACGCGCACCGTCCAAGGGTTTTATCCGGCCGCTTGGCCGGACGTCCTCGGGGGTGTCTCCCCCTAGGCTGACGGCCGTGGAAGGCATAGATCTTGGAAACGGAATCGTCGGCGCGATCCTCGGCGTCGTCTTCGCGACGCTGTTCCAGCAGTGGACGCAGGACGCCTGGTTCCGGGTACGGCGCCGCTCGGCCGGTGCGGTGCGGAGCTTCGTCCACCGTCGGCGCCAGGACGGCGCCCCGGTGGCCTGGTCCGGGTTCTCGCTCGGTCCGCTGCACACCTCCGCGCTGATCGTGGAGGGTGACGGCGACCGGGCCGTCGCCCCCGAGTCGGTCCACGTCCAGGTCCTCGAAGGCGAGGTCGCTCTGCCCGAGGAGATGGCCCGGTGGCGCGCCGAGATCGAGGCGGAGGAGGCCCGCGCCGCCGAGACCGGCGACCGCGCGCCGGTGTGGAACGGGCCCCGGTACGCCGTCGAGGCTGTGGAGGTCTCCCGTACGGCGCTCGACGAACGGTCCGAGGTGCACCTGCGGCTGCGGCCCACCGACTACTTCACCTTCCTCGCCGCCCAGCAGCTCGACCGCCGGTTCACCGACGGCACCACCCCGCGCGGCCGTTACCTCGACCCCTCCGATCCGCTGGCCGCGCCCGCGTTCCTCCAGTGCAGCTTCGGCGCCAACGTCGCCGTCGTGACCGCCGACGACCTGCTCGTCGTGACGCGCCGCAGCGACCGGGTGCGGGTCGGCGCCGGCTTCTGGAACTCCTCGGTGAACGAAGGGCTTTCGCGGCACATCGACTCGGCCGGCCGCAACGCGCCCGATCTGCACGCCCTGGCCCGCCGCGGCATGCGCGAGGAGCTGGCGCTCGAACCGCACGAGTACACGCTGGAGTTGCTGGCCTTCGTTCTCGACGTGGACCGACGGCAGTGGGCCGCCCAGTTCTACGCGCGCCTGAACGAGCTGACCGGCGACGGGCTGCGCGAGCGGATGAGCCGGGGCGTGGCCGACCGGTGGGAGCACCAGGCGATCGAGTACGTGCCGTTCCGGACCGCCGACGTGACCCGTTTCCTCCTGGCACCCGAGCGGCTGCACCGCTGGGCGCCCGTCGCCCCGGCCCTGTTCCACCTGGCGCTCGTGCACGTCCACGGCCGGGCCTCGGTGGAGCGGACCCAGGCCCAGGTCGTCCGCCGCCTCTGACGGCGTGCCGACGGCGGGCCGACGACGGGCCGGCCGCGGGCCCGGGCCACCCGGGCAGCCCGTCGCGGGCAGGCCGTCGGCGGGAGCGCGTCAGCGGGAAGGCGTCAGCGTGCCCCGAACACCTGGGTCCAGTACGGACCGCCGTCGGTGTGGATGCCGACGCCGATCTCCTTGAAGTCGCAGTTGAGGATGTTCGCGCGGTGGCCGGGGCTGTTCATCCAGGACTCCATGACCTGCTCCGGCGTGCTCTGCCCCATCGCGATGTTCTCGCCGTACGTCGACCACGGGTAGCCCGCGGCCGTGACCCGCTCCCCCGGGCCGTCCCCGTCCGGGTTGGTGTGGTCGAAGAAGTCCCGGGCCGCCATGTCCTCGGAGTGGCCCTGGGCCGCCCTCGTCAGGGTCGCGTTGGCGGTGAGGGCGCCGCAACCGGCCTTGGCGCGCTCGGCGTTGACCAGCGCGATCACCTGGTCCGCCGCCGACGACGGGCCGTTGTCCTGCTGGGGTCCGGCGCTCGGTCCGGTGTCCGTGCCGCCCGTGGGGGCGGCCGTCCTCGGGGGCGTGGGGGCCGGGGCGGCGGGGGTGGCGGTGCGCCGGGGGGCGGGCGCCGACGTGGTGGCGGCGGCGGTGGGACGCGGGCTCTTGGTGGGCGTCGCCGTGGCGCGCGCGGGAGCGCCGGGCGTCCTGGTGGCGGAGGCCGAGGGAGAGGCGGAGGCGGACGGGGTGGCGGTCGTGGAGGCGGAGGCGTCCAGGGTGCCGGGCGCGTTCGCCGACGGGAGGTCGAGGAGGGGGGCGGAGGCCCGGTTGGCCTCCAGGAGGCCCTCCTTCCCGTCGCGTCCGGAGGACAGCGAGAAGGCTCCTCCGGTGACCGCGACGACGGCGATCCCGGCCGCGACGGCGGCGCGGCGGCGGGACCGCTCGTCGGCCTGGCGACGGCGCCGCCGGGCCGCACGGGTGCTGCGCCCGCCGGCCGCCGTCACGACGGTGACCTCGCGCTCCGCGGTCACCGGGGCGGCCGCCCGGGCCACTCCCGCCGCGGCTCCCCGCACGGCTCCGGCGGCGGACCCCGTCGCGCAGGCGGCGCACTCGGCGGTGTGCCGGGCCAGGTGGTCGCGCCAGGGGGCGCTCGGGCGGCCGTCCCAGGTCGCGGCCTGCGCGCGGAGACCGGGGCAGCGGGGCGCGCGGGCGAGGGCGGCGGTCACGGACCGGGCCACGCCCAGACGTATGCGTACCGCGTCCATCCGTATCGCGGTGTCGCGCGGGGTCCAGTGGAGCGCGGCGGCCGTCTCGTGGCGCCCCAGGCGCCCCTCCTCCTCCAGGGACGCCAGGGCCGCGAGAAGGGCGTCCTCGACGTCCAGCCAGTGCGCCGGCTCGGTGCCGTCCGCGCCCGGCGCGCCGTGGGCGGCGGCCGCGTGCGCGAGCGTGGTCTCCACGGCGATCGCGACGAGCCAGGGGCGGAAGGCCTCCGGGGAGGGCAGGGTGCCCAGGGCGAACTCGGCCCGGCCGAGGGTGTCCCGTACGACGGCGGGCACGGCCGACTCGGCTCCGGGGCGGCCGTCGAGGGCGCGGGCCGCGAGGGCGTGCACGAGCGGGCGGTGGGCGGCGACGAGCCGCTCCCGGGCCCACGGGTCGCCGTACTGCGCCGCCCGTACCAGCTCCGTGTCGTCCGCCAACCGCTCAAAGCCCGTGGTCTGCTGCACGCCGTCCGTCCTTCGTCAGCCTCGTGTGGAGTTCCCTGCGCAGGGGAGAGCCTCGGGCCGGGGTGCCGACAACGGAAACATGCGGAGCGATTTCGTGACGTGAGTCACACCGGGCCCCACCCGTGGGGAGCGGCCCCCCGGCGGAGCGCTACGACCGGGTGATCTGTACGGTCAGCGGGCTCGCCACCAGGCACCGCGGCCCGTCCTCGCTCTCGGGCACCAGGACGCTGACGCGCGCGTACCCCGTCATCGGCACGGCCGTGTCGAGGTCCCCGTTCTCCATGTCGAGGGCGGCCACGAGTTCCCTGATCCCCCGGCTGCTCAACCGCCTGACCGGCTCCGCGGCCCCCTCGCCCCCGACGGGCCCGTCCTCCGGCCCGTCGAGGGCGCGCACGACCTGACCTGCCCGCGTCACGAAGCTCGGCCCGAAGCTGGCCTCGTTGTCGACCGCCTCCGTTTCCAGGGGGTCGGCCGTCTCGGGGATCCAGCCTCGCAGGTGGCGGACCGACCCGTGGAGCAGCAGCCGGCACCCGCCCCCGTGCCCGGCGCCCCCGGACGGGGGCGGATCGACGAAGAGCACCAGGTTCCGGTGGGCGCCCGGGAGCGTCACCGACCGCAGACGGGCCTCGAACTGCACCCACTCACCCGGCCGCAGGTCGGGTTCCTCGTACCAGCGGGACACCTCCTCCATGTGCCGGGAGACCAGTTCCAGGTGCCGCAACCGGGACTGGTCGCCGTCCGCGGCCGGTGACTCCACGTCGAATCCGCCCACCGGGGTCGTCACCCGCAGTGCGCCCGCGCGGGGAGCCCTCCTCGGCTCGGGCAGGAACTGCTTGAGCTTGCCTTCCGACAGATAGACGATCTCTCGCACCGTTACCCCTCGTGTGGTGTCCAGGGCGGACTTCCGCGCACTGCGCCTCATCGTGCCACCCCGCCGCCGACGTGCGGGAGTTGGCCGACGGCCACACGGAACGGGCGGGCCCCCGAGGAGCCCGCCCGTTCGACGGTGAGGTGGCTGAGCGAGAAGGCTCAGGAAGCCGCCGACCCGGGGGTGCCGGGGGTGCGGCGCACTTCTTCGGCGGCGTCCTGGCCCACCTGGCGCAGACCCTGTGCGGTCTCCTGCCCGGCGCTCTGCGCGTGGTCCCTGGTCGTCTCCGCCGCTTCCTGGGCGGTGCCCTTCACCGATTCCACGGCCTGGGCGGCGGGTTCCCGCATCTCGTCCCTGACCTCCTGGGCCGCTTCGACGACCGTCTGCTTGACGGGGTCGAGGAGTTCGCCGGAGTGCTCGCGCAGCTTCTGTCCCGCGCGTTCCTCCGCCTCCGTGGCCGGGAAGAGGGCGGCGGCCAGCATGCCGGCGCCGAAGGCGATCAGTCCCGCGCCCAGGGGGCTGCCCTGGGTCTGCCGCTTCACCTGCGAAGGCGCCTTCTGGACGGCCTCGTTGACGGTTCCGCCCACCTCCCGGGCGGTCGCCGCCACGCTGTCGGCGGCCTGGCCGAGGCCCTCGGACGCTCCGTGTGCCGTGCCCTGTGCGCTTCCCATCACCCGCTCCTTCACTCCGCTGACCCGGTGGCGCACCGAATCGGCCTTGCGCCGTGCCACCCTGCCGGGGGCCATCCTGTCGGCCAGAGCATCGACGTGGTGCGCCAGGTGCGCGCGCCGGTACTCCGCGTCGGTCCTCAGCTCGTCGGGTGTCGGGCCCATCGTGCGTCCTCCTTCAGCGATTCCACGGCCTGTTCGGGCTTGAGATGGACGTCGCGCCAGCCGGCGCGTCCGCGAACGTAGAGCACCGCGCCCACGACGGCCCACAGGGCGGTGACGATCAGTGCGGCCCACGCGATGTCGAGGACGTGGGCCAGGGCGAACACGGCCGTGAGGCTGCCGAGCAGCAGCACCATGTGGCCCGCGTAGCCCGCGCCGCCCAGCATTCCGGCCGCCTTGCCGGCCTTGGCCGACTCCTGCTTCAGTTCGGCCTTCGCCAGTTCGATCTCGGTGCGGACCAGACCGGTCAGGTCCTGGCCGATCGCACCGACCAGATCACCGATCGACGGCTCCGCGGCCGCCGCCGGCGGCGGTCCCTGACGGGTCGGCCGTTCCTGGTACGAGGTGGCCACGGGTCACCTCCCCTCTCCCGGGCGCGGCGTGCCGCCGTACGGCTCCCCACCGACCGGCGGCGGGTAGGGCGGCGGATTCGGCACCACGTGCGGCGGCTGCGACTGCCCGTAGGTGTCGGTGAAGTCCTCGTACGCGGCGGGCGCGCCGGGACGGCCGGTCGGAGCGGCGACACCGCGCGCGGTCCGGTCCGGGGCGGCGGAGTCGCCGCCTTCGCCACCGCCGCCGCCGGAGGAGGAGGCCGCGCCCACTCCCTTGCCGGCCCGGCCCACCAGGAACCCCGCCACCGCGGCGCCCGCCAGGAAGGCACCCGGGCGGCGGCGGGCGAAGTTCTGCAGGTCGCCGACCAGCCCGTCGGGGCCGCGCTGCTCTATGCGCCCGGCCGCCTGTTCGCCCGAGTCGGCCAACTGACGGGCCACGCCCACCATGGTCGAGTCGGGCTTGCCGCCCTCGCTCATCTCCCGGAGCTCCTGAGCGAGCCGGCGGACGTTCTCCGCCAGGCGCTCGGTCTGGGACTGCGCCTGCCCCTGGAGCTGCCCCCGCAGGTCCTCGACGAGACTGCGCGCCTGAGCGGTGGCCTCGCCGACGACGTTGGCCGCCTGCTCCTTGGCCGTCCCGCCCACCTCGGCGGCCTTCCCGCCGACCAGCGCGGCGCCCTCGCCCGCCTTGTCCTGGGCCGTCTGCGCTACAGCCGCCGTGGTGCTGTCCTGCCGGCGGCCCGATTCCTGGAAGTCACTCAAGGCTCCTCCTGGTCGATCGAAGCATCGTTTTTACCCTCACGCCCGCACTTGCCCAGGTTTCGCTCATTAACCCCTGGTGCGGCATGAAGACGGCGGCCGATCGGCGAGGGCTGCGGTCACCACGACCTCCGGACGCACGAAAGGCCGCTCTCTCATGGATGAGAGAACGGCCTCCGACCTGCGTTTCCGCGTGGTCGGGACGACAGGATTTGAACCTGCGACCCCTTGACCCCCAGTCAAGTGCGCTACCAAGCTGCGCCACGTCCCGATGCCCGTCTGACCTGGGGTTTCCCCCGGCCGAACGCGCAGAAGAACAATACCGCACTTTCCCCGGTGATCACGAACCCCTTTCCGGCGCCCCCGCTCCGGCGCATGCGGCGCGCGCGCCGGAGCGGGGGTGCTCACTCTCTGTCATGCGCCTGCGCGCGGGAGGGCGCGTCCGCGCGCCCCCGGGGGTGGGCGGACGCGGGCGGCGGAGCGCGAGGGGAGCCCGCGCTTCCGGGGGTTTCCGGGTGGGGCGGAAGATCCGGCATGACGGTTGTGTGGGGATGAAGGGGCTCATGGGACGACTCGCGCGCTCTCGCGGCCATATGCCTCGGCGCTCGTTGCCGTTGGCATGTGGCAGAAAGATGCCCAGGGGGAATGGACTCCGGATCGGACCGAGCAGGCCAAGAGCACGCGAAACACAGTCGCATTCAACCGTCAACAGCTCGTGTTTCGGACAAAAATTGTGGCGATATTGATCCGTCCCGTAAAGATCAACACCATGAAGAGGTCGGCCTGTTCGGGACGGGACCACTGCCGATGCACCACCTGCTCGGACCCACCGAGCACGGTTTTCGCAGGGGAGGGACTCGTATGGACAGCTACTTCAGCAGCCGACTCCATCATCGGCTCAGGGAAACAGTCCGTGACTTCGCGGAGCGTGAGGTCCGGCCACGGATAGCCGAGATGGAAGCCTCCCGGACGGTGCACCACGAACTGTCCCGGAAGATCGCGGAGCAGGGCTGGCTGGGCGCGACTATCAGCCAGGAGTACGGCGGCATGGGCGCCGGCCACCTGGCCAAAACCATCATCATCGAGGAGCTCTCGCGGGTCAGCGGCGCCATGGGCGCCATGGTGCAGGCCTCGCAGCTGGGCACCGCCAAGATCGTCCACTTCGGCAGCGACGAGCAGCGCAAGACCTGGCTCCCGGCGGTCGCCGCGGGTGAGTGCCTCCCCACGATCGCGGTCACGGAACCGGAGTCCGGCGGCCATGTCCTCGGCATGTCGGCGAGCGCGGTGCGTGACGGGGACGACTACATCCTGAACGGCAGCAAGGTGTACGTCGGCAACAGCCACGTGGGCGATCTGCACGGCGTCGTGGTCAGGACCGGTCCGGGATCAAAGGGGCTCACGGCCTTTCTGGTCGAATCCGATCGCCCCGGCTTCCGTACGGGGCCCCAGCAGCCCGCCATGGGACTGCACGGCTTCAGCTTCGGCGAGCTCATCTTCGAGAACTGCCGGGTGCCCGCGGCCAACCGCCTCGGCGACGAGGGGGACGGCCTCGCCGTCGCGTACTCCTCCAGCGTCCTCTACGGCCGGGCCAACCTCACCGCCGTCTCGCTCGGCATCCACCGGGCCATCCTGGAGGAGACCACCCGCTTCGCCACCGAGCGCATCCGCTACGGGAAGCCGCTCTCCGAACTCCCCACCGTGAAGCTCAAGCTGGGGCAGATGCAGTCCCGGCTCATGACGGCCCGGCTGGCCGCGTACCACGCCGTGCACCTGCTCGACCAGGGGCTCTCCTGCGACACCGAGCTGATGAACGCGAAGCTCGTGAACGTCGAGTCGGCGATCGACTCCGGCCGCAACGCCATGGAGATCCACGCCGCCGCCGGTCTCTTCACCGACCGGTCCATCGAGCGGTACCTCCGGGACGCGCACCACATCTTCGCCCCGGCCGGCACCTCCGACATCCAGCTGCTGCGGCTGGGCGAGGTGGCCCTCGGACAGGCCAAGGGCAGCTGGTCGGAGCGGCTCTCCGAGGTCGTCCGCACGCCGGACCTCGAACCTCTGCACGCATGACGGACGTGCCGGCGGGTGCCGGCACCTTGCGACGTGAGGGAGCCCCGGCCGCGGTGATCACCGCGGCCGGGGCTCCCTCGTTGCCGTCAGGACGTCAGAACATGCCGTCCTCGCGGCGGTTGATCTGCTCCATCAGCTCCGCCGCCATGGCCTTGATGGTCTCCAGACCGGCGCGGCCCCACGGCCGGACGTCGGTGTCGACCACACAGATCGTGCCGAGGGCGACGCCGGTGCGGTCGATCAGCGGCGCGCCCATGTAGGAGCGGATGCCGATCTCGTCGACGACGGGGTTTCCCGCGAACCGCGGGTAGTCGCAGACGTCCTCCAGGACGAGCGCCTTGCGCCGGACCACGACGTGCGGGCAGTACCCGTGGTCGCGGGCCATGAAGCGGCCGACCCCGCCACTGCCCGCGGCGGCCGCGCCCAGGTCGCTGCCCGAGTGGGTGCCCGCGGGGGTGTGCAGACCGGCGAAGAACTGCCGGTTCTCGTCGATGAAGTTGACCATCGAGAACGGGGCTCCGGTGACGTCCGCGAGCCGGTGGGCGAACTCGTCGAAGGCGGGCTCCGGCCGCTCGCCGAGACCGAGTTCGCGCAGCCGCTGCACGCGGGCCGGCGCCTCCTTGTCGATGGGGGTCAGCAGAAGGTGACCGGTCGGATCGTAGGTCATGGCGTGGCTCCGAAGCTCGGCACGGCGGCCGGGATGTTGGTGAGCAGATGCTGGACGAGGGTCAGCAGGGTGCGGATGCCGGAGCTGGAGATCCGGGCGTCGCACAGGACGACCGGCACCTCCGGCTTGAGGTCGAGCGCGGCCCGCACCTCGTCCGGTTCGTAGCGGTAGGCGCCGTCGAACTCGTTCACCGCGACGACGAATTCGATGCCCCGCCGTTCGAAGAAGTCGACGGCGGAGAAGCATTCCTGGAGCCTGCGGGTGTCGGCGAGGACGACCGCTCCGAGCGCACCCTCGGAGAGCTCGTCCCACATGAACCAGAAGCGTTCCTGGCCCGGGGTGCCGAAGAGGTAGAGGACGTGCCGGTCGTCGAGCGTGATGCGGCCGAAGTCCATGGCGACCGTGGTGGTCGTCTTGGACTCAACGCCCTCCAGGCTGTCGGTGGCCGCGCTGACCGAGGTCAGCAGCTCCTCGGTGCTGAGCGGTTCGATCTCGCTGACGGCGCCCACGAAGGTGGTCTTGCCCACGCCGAATCCGCCCGCCACCAGGATCTTCAGCGCGGTGGGGAACGGGTCGGCCGTGGAACTCGCGTGGCGCTCAGAGCCGTTGTCGTAGGCCATCGAGCACTGCCTCCAGCAGAGAACGGTCGGTGGGATTGGCGTGGAACCGGGGCGCCCTGGCGGTGAGCGCCCCGCAGTCCACGAGGTCGGAGATCAGGACCTTGGTGACGACGGCCGGCAGCCGTAAGTGCGCCGCGATCTCCGCCACCGACGTGGGTCCGTCGCACAGCCCGAGTGCCAGGCTGTGCTCGGGTCCCATGTGCGGCTGCGGGGACGATCCGGTCGCCATCACCATCGAGAGCAGGTCCAGGGCGGTCGTGGGCTTGGTCCGGCCGCCGCTCACGGTGTAGGGGCGGATCAGCCGGCCGGCCGCGTCGTCGAGCCAGGGTCCTTCCTGATGGGACGTCACGTTCACTGTCCGATGCCACCTGCCGCACCGGCCGCCTGCCGGGCAGGAGTGACCAGGTACGGACGGACGCTCTTGACGAGCATGGCCATCTCGTACCCGAGGACGGCGGCGTCCGCCTCGCGTCCGGCGAGGACGGCGAGACACGTTCCGGAGCCCGCCGTGGAGACGAAGAGCAGGGTGGAGTCGAGTTCGACGACCACCTGCCGGACCTCGCCGCCGTCGCCGAACCGGGCGCCCGCGCTGCGTCCGAGCGAGTAGAGCCCGGAGGCGAGGGCCGCCATGTGGTCGGCGGCGTCGGCGTCGAGGCCGTGGACCGATTTCACGAGGCCGTCGGAGGAGAGCAGAACCGCGTTGCGGGTGTAGGGGACCCGCTGGACAAGACCGCTCAGCAGCCAGTCGAGATCCGAGGAATGGCCGGTCGGCACATTGCTCGCCATGGTGCATCTACTCCTTGTGCGCGTCGCCGGGGGGCGGCAGGTCATGGGGGGAGGGCTGGGATTCGGCGAGGCCGATTCCGCGCTGGAAGGCGGCCATGAGGCCGGGGTCGTGCAGGGCGTGCTCCTCGGGCTTGCGGGCCGCGGGCTCGTCGCGCAGCTGCGGGACGAGGTGCTCCTGGGCGCGCCGCTTGGGGAGGCTCGGCCGGCCGGGGGGTTCGGCGCGGTGGGCCGGGGGGGCCGACGCGCCGAGGAGGTCCGGCCCGGGGGACGGGGCCGTTGCCACCGGGGAGCTACCGGCGGGGGCGTGCCCGGCGGGGGTGCCGTGGTCGGCCCGGTCCGCGTAGCCGTTCGACTCCGGGTGCGTACGGGGGTACGCGTGCGGGGTCGCCGCGAACGGGTCGTCGTGGCGCGTGGCCATCGGCTCGGCGCCGGTCCCGGACGGGCGCGCCGGGGCGGGGGCGGCCTGGGCGTGCGCCGGGGTGTGCGCGGGTGCGGCCACGGGCGCGGGGGCGACCGGGGCGGGGGCGTGCGCGGGGGCCTGGGCCGGTGCCGGGCTCTGGAGCTCGGCGGGGGCCTGGGCCGGGACCGCGGGCTGCGGCTGGGGCTGCATCTGCACCTGCTGGGGCGGGATCGCCGAGGAGCCGGCGGCCGCGGCGGCCTGGCGCTCGTGCTGCGCGAGGCCCTCGGGGTCGGCGCCGAGGAGGCCCTGCGGGAGGACGAGGACGGCCTGGACGCCGCCGTAGATGTTGGACTGGAGGCGGACGGCGATGCCGTGCCGGCGGGCCAGCGCCGAGACGACGAAGAGGCCGATGCGGCCGTCCTGGAGCAGATGGGCGACGTTGACCTGGTCCGGGTCGGAGAGCAGGGCGTTCATCTTGTTCTGCTCGGTGACGGGCATGCCGAGTCCGCGGTCCTCGACCTCGATCGCCAGTCCGGCCGTGACGTACTGGGCGCGGAGCAGCACCGTGGTGTGCGGTGCCGAGAACAGCGTCGCGTTCTCGACGAGTTCGGCGAGGAGGTGGATGACGTCGGCCACGGCATGGCCCCGGAGCGTACCGTCGATCGGGGGTACCAGCTTCACGCGCGGGTACTGCTCGACCTCCGCGATCGAGGAGCGGAGCACCTCGGTCATGGTGACGGGGTTCGACCACTGGCGGCGGGAGATGGCGCCGCCGAGCACGGCGAGATTCTCGGCGTGACGGCGGATGCGGGTCGCGAGGTGGTCGACGTGGAACAGGCCCTTGAGCAGCTCCGGGTCCTCGACCTCGTTCTCCAGCTCGTCGAGGAGCTGGATCTCGCGGTGGACGAGGGACTGCAGGCGGCGGGCGAGGTTGACGAAGACCTCGACCTTCTGTTCGTTTCCGACGCTGCTGGAGAGCCGGGACGCCTGGACGACGGCCGCGACGGCGGCCTCGTGCGAGCGGTTGAGCTCCTGGGTGAGCAGGTCGAACTCGTCACCGGACGCGGCCGAGGTGGGCGGCGCGGGGCGGGGCGGGAGGGCCTCGCCGCGGCGCAGCTGCTCGACGACGGTGCGCAGTTCGCTCTGGCCGCGGGCGCTGGTGCGGCGCAGTGCGTTGCAGCGGTCGAGGACCGCCTTGGCGGCGCGGTCGGCGCCGAGGGCGGCGGCGGTCACGGAGGCGACCGTGAGGGCGGCGGCGCCGGTGAGCGCGGCCCAGAGGCCGGGGGTGGGAGTGGCTCCGGTGGAGCGGATGGTGAAGAGGACGGCGGCCGCGCCGCCCAGTGCGACCGCGACGGCGGGGAGCACGGAGGTCCGCAGGAGCTGGGGGCGTATGCGGGCTTCCGTCGGGTGCGGAGCGGGGTTCTGCGTGGGGGGGTTGCTGCTGGTACCGGGGGCGGGGCGGGCGCCTGTCCGGCCGTGCCGCCCGCCCTCGCGGCGTTCGGACCGCGAGGCGGGTGCGCGAAGTTGAGACATGAGTGTCCTTGGTACGTGCCCAGGAATCGGCGTACTGCGGGAGGAGTGCTGCAGGGGGTGGACGTCGGGGGGTTGGTGCGGTGGTGCGGGGGTGGTGCGGGGTACTGCCGGGGGTGGACTGCACGGGTGGACCCCGGGGTCCGATGAGCCTACCGATGATCATCAACCACACACTGTAGTCGTCAACCGTTCATGTGCGGTGCGCAGTTGGCAAACTTACCCGCAGCGCGACCCCATCTGGTATCACCCCTCGCACGACAGGCCGAGAACCAACTGGCCGAAAATGAACGGCGGAACGTGCCGACAGGGGAACGGAAGAGGGCGGAGGCGTTCTTACGCCTCCGCCCTCCACGGAAATCACCGCGGACCGGAATCCCCTCGGAGGGGCGCGATCCGGCCCGGTCCACTCCCCCGTTACGGGGTGTGCGCGGCCTCCTGGGGTCCGCGCTCCGGGTCGGCGCCCGGGTCCCGCGGCGCCGCCCCCGCGGCCGGCGGGGGCTCGACGGCCGTCCGGTCCGGGGCCGGTCCGTGACCGTCGGTGAGAGCGGGCGCTCCCCAGCCACCCGCGGGGACGCGGGCGACCGTACGCCACCAGGGGACGTCCGGGATCCGCTCGGCGCCCGGCTCGAAGGGCTCGCCCGGCCGGGGCAGCGCGATCCGCTGGCCGGCCGCCCCGGCGGCCTCGACGGTGCCCTCGCCGGGCTCGGCCCACGGGTGCGGAGCCAGGTTGAAGGTCGCCCAGTGGATCGGCAGCAGCACGCCGGCCGGTGCGCCGCCCTGGAGGTCGAGGTGGGCGTGCATGCCCTCGGCGGGGGTCATGTGGATGTCGGGCAATAACCCTTCGTTCTGTACACGCCGCGCTCGGCGTCCAGACGTGTGGTTCTTGGTCCAGATCTACATGCTTTGTACGCGACCGCCCGACTGTCGGTTCATGTGGATCTCGACCGATAGGCACGCACCGTGATGCCTGAATTACGGAAATGAAGGTAGAACGACCCAAGAACCATCGATTGCATCCCCGATGGTTAGGATTGGCCAATGCATGACGTTGAGTGGTCCCCTGCTGAGCTGCGGGAACTGGAGGACCTCAAGCAGAGGGAATCCCTGCTCCCGCCAGACGCCCCAAGGGCTCTACTCTCGGTTCGCCTGTCCGTTTTGACCGAGGAGACGACCTCCCCAGTCCGGCAGGAATTGGATCTTCGCCGTTTCGCCATCAACCGCGGCTGCCGCGTCGTCGGAGTGGCCAGGGACCTCAACGTCTCGGCGACGAAGGTTCCACCGTGGAAGCGCCCCGAGCTGGGCGACTGGATCAATAACCGTGCCCCCGAGTTCGACCAGATTCTCTTCTGGAAGCTTGACCGATTCGTACGCCGGATCTCTGACCTACACCTCATGATCGAGTGGTGCAGGGAGTACGACAAGGTGCTCGCGGCTGACAAGGATCCGATCGACCTCGACAGCGCGTACGGCGAGATGATGGTCACGATGATCGCCGGCATGGCGCGCATCGAAGCCGCAAATACCGGCGTGCGCCTCGAGTCCCTGTGGAAGTACGCAAGGACCACCGACCGGTGGGTGATCGGCAAGCCGACATACGGCTACACCACAGAGGACGGCCCCGACGGGCGCAGGCTGGTCGTGCACCCATTCCGCAAGCGGGTGCTCCGGTGGATCTACGCCATGCTCATGCGCGGCCGGTCCATGTACAAGATCACGCAGATCGTGAACCGAGCGGGCGTTCCTGCCCCCAACGGCGGGAAGTGGTACGCAAGGAATCTCACAGCGATCCTGACGAACCCCGCGCTCAAGGGCGTCCGCGTGATTCGGCCGCCCAAAGCGAAGAGCAAGGACATCTCACGCATCGTCTACGGAGCAGATGGCCAGCCGATCAGGCTCGCCCCTCCGATCTTCACCGACGAAGAGTTCGACGCCATCCAGGACAGGCTGAAACAGAACGCCAAGCACGGGCGTAAGTCCTCGAAGGGGAAGAAGCTGTCACTGTTCCTCGGTGTGATCAAGTGTGGCGCGTGCAACGCCAACATGTACAAGCACATATCGACGAAGAGGCGAACGAACGGGACGGTCAAGCAGTACCCCAAGCTGCGGTGCTCGTCCTACACCAGGGAGCCGTGCGGAGCCCCGGTCTTCGACCCAGACGAAGCCTACGGGGCCCTCGCCGACACAGTCCTTGACCAGCTGGGCGACTTCGAGGTGATCTACCGGGAGTATGCCCGGGGCGCGGAGAATCAGTCCCGCGTCACGGAGCTCCAGGCGTCGATTAAGCACTACATGGATGGCCTCGCCCCCGGTGGCGTGTTCGCAGTCGGAGGGTTCATTCAGGAGCAGGCGCAGGAAGCACTCCAGAAACTCGGCGCCGAACTGAAGAAGATCGACCCGGAAAGCACGAAGGACCGCTGGACGTACAAGCCCATGGGGGTGACCTATCGCCAGCACTGGGCCGCGCTAGGGACGGACCAAATGGAGAAGGACCTTCTCCGGGCCGGCATCACATTCGTGGTCCACGAAAACCACTGCGACCTCCTCATACCTGACGACGTGAAGAGCCGTCTAGTCATAAAGGACGACTACTTCAAGAAGAAGCTGTGACAATAGGGCCCCGTCAGCCTACGGCGGGGCTCCTATCAGCGCTCCTTCACGGTGACGAGCTTTCGCTCGCCAGTCTTACTCACCTCGTAGACGAACACCTTCATGCCGATCTCCTGGTTCACGCGGGTCGCTAGCCGTCTCTTTAACGGCAGCCATGGCCGAATACAGACTCCATCCAGCCGGCCGGAAGTCAGCCATAGGCGACCATCAGTGCTCGCTCTGATAGCCGGTCTGGCTAACCATCCTTGTCCGCTCGGCAGGATTCGCTCGCAGCGCTCCACCGCCAAGTGCAGACATCGCGAACACCTTGATGATCTGCAGGATCCCCGGTTTCGGAAACCGGGGATCTCCCGCTATATTGCGCCCCGCACTCAGTGCCTCATCAAGTCGCGATGTTGCTGCGAAGCCGCGAATGGTTTGCATGCCCAGCCCCCTGGGACGGCCGCGAGGGGTCCCAGGAGGCTCTACTGATCTATTTGTCAGCCCTGTGGGGTTGCCGGGTGGAGGGTGAAGTCGGTGCGGGCGAGGAAGGGCCAGGGCAGTCGTTCAAGGGCCGTCGCCCCCCATAGGCAACAGCATGCGCCGCGCTTTGCGCAGCATCGCCCGGATGCAGAACCTCGCCCTCCCGGGATAGGAAGAGGGGGCGGCACGGCGGCCCGCTATGCCCGCTGACACCAAAAGATCACCGACGTGACAGCTCTTTTGAAAGCTGGCCCTGGCGAAGAAGTGGGCGCAGCCGTAGGAGTTCGCGCCACAAACGCATGAAGCATGACATAGGCCAGGATCGGCGCATCCCGGCAGCTATTCCCCGAGGGTCATCACGTAGCGCTCGCCTACCACCCGACCGACGATGACCACCGCGTCGGTCGGCATGGTGAACGACAGCTCATTGCCGATGGGGATCGAGTAGAAGCCGCCTGCCTCAACGAGAAGGCCGGGGCCGATGGCCTTCGGTTCTCCCTCGAAGTACGGCCCATCGAGCCACCCGAGCACGATGTCTCCGGTCCGGACCTGCCCCGGGTTGACTTGCATCAGCTTCATGTCGTCCATGCCGGCCACGCTACGACGCCCCACCGACAACGAGGGGGTACCACCACGGCCAAGCCTGGGGTCCATCAGGCGCCTCTCACCTTGTCCGTACACTCTTGCGGATGTTCCGCTGGGTGTCGGGCGAACCGAGGGAGCAGCGCGGCCGTTGGCCGTGCATGACGATCGATACGCAGCACATCTCGGAGCCCGGCCTCGTGGTCCTCGACATCGCTGCGGTGGACGAGGAAACGCTGCGGAGGGCAATGGACTACCTCCAGCAACGGTGGGCGACCTCCGGGATCTCCCCGGTACGGCGTACGCCGGGTGAGCCCGGTGTCACGGCCCGCGTGTACGCGGACGTACGGCTTAGGCCGAACCCAACCGCCTGAGGCATCCTGGAGGTATGACCGGTGCGCCAATCGTCGTGCACCGCCCCTCCCCCACTGGAGGCCGGCGGGTGACGGTTGGCGCCGAGATCCTCGGCCTCGCGCACAGCGACCGCGACATCACCGAGTTCCTGAGGCGGGCCGGCCTCCCCAACTCCGAGGACCTCCTCGACGACCCTCGGTGGATCGAATGGCGCGGAGGCGGAGCGCATCTTTACGAGGCCGCCTGAGCGCTCCCCGTCACGCCGTCCGCACGGGTCCAGGGAGGTCGGTCTATGGAGCGCGGCGACGTGGGACTTCAGCACGGGGAATAGCGAGAATGCCTCAGGCTGCGGAGACCTTACAGGTCTCGGTGGAAGGCTTCCGCGCATCCCCTTCGGACGACGCGCCGACCTCCATCAGGGCATTCAGGGTGCCTGAGTCCCACCAATGAGGCGAAGGAGAGTACGAGCCGAGCTGAGGTCAGACACGACATGGTCTGCCCCTGCTGCTCGCAGCTGCTCTTCGATGGTGGTGCCAGAGGCGACCCCGATGACCCTGGCACCGCCTTCCAGACCGGTGCGTACGTCTTCCAGCGAGTCGCCCACGATCACCGTGTTGTCGCGATCGAACCGGCCACCGTGCTTCGCGGCTGCCCGGTCTTGGGCGATGCGCACAAGAGCCGGCCGGTGGGGATCGTCGGACGCGTAGCCGCCGATGTCGGTGTCGAGGTAGCCGATGAGGCCCAGCGCGGACAGCTTGGTCTCGGCGCTGCCTCGCAGGTTTCCCGTGACGACGGTCGGGATCAGGTGCTCCGCCTCCTGAACCGCGGCCAGCGCATCCACGGCTCCGGGCATGACGACCCCCTTGGTGGCCAGCAGCTCCCGATGGCCGGCCAGGCGGTCGGGGAGCTCGGCGACGATGCGGTTCGCCAGCGTCTCCACGCTCTTCTCGGAAACGTGGTTGACGCGCAGGAGCTCACGGACTGCCAGGGGCATAGTGACTCCGGTGCCGCGGGCCGGCAGGGCGGTCGGGGGGCGACCGACGACGCTGGTAAAGGTCTCCCGGTACACACGCCGGTCGATGTCACCGGTGTAGACGAGGGTGCGGTCGATGTCCCACAGGACCAAGATCATGCGGCACGCTCGCTCATGACGGCCTGACCATGTTCTAGAAGGTCTCGGACGGGAACCACCGAGGAGTAGCGGCGGGCTTCGGCGAGCATCGCATCCAGATTGTCGTCCAAACGTGCGGAACGGACTCCGGTGACGAGACCGAGGACTTCGTGTCCGGTCGCGGATCCGGCGTCGACGTCGCCGGCGCGCATCTGGGCGGTGGCGGCGCGGGACAGGAACTGCGCGCGGGTGCGGATCTCATCCGGGCTGAATGCGTCGCGGGCGTCAGCAAATGCCTGGGCTGCCTGGTCGGGTCGGCCCAGATCGAGCAAGCAGCTGGCTGTCTGTCCCATGATCTCGCCGGGGTTGATCCAGTAGAGCCAGTGGGGGTCGTCCTCGCCGCGCCCCTGGGCGCACAGGGCCTGGGCCTCCTCCAGGGCGATGCGGGCCTGGCGTTCCTCGCGCAGACGGGCGTGCCCGCGGGCCTGGCGGGTGAGGAGCATGGCGTGCAGGGCGGGAGCGTCTTGGTCGGCGATGACCTGGCGGGCGGTGCGTGCGGCGGTGATCGCGTCGCGGGGGTCGCCGACGGAGTAGCCGTGGATGGCGATGAAGGACAGAGTCCCGGCACGCAGCCTGCTGTCGCCGCTGGCATGGGCAGCGCGCAGGGCTCCGAGGAGAAGGTTGCGGGCGACGTCGTGGGCGCCGCTGTCGAAGTGGTACCAGCCGGTCTGGATCGCGGTGTCCGCGGCCACCGCCGCGAGGCGCCGGCCGGTCGCCTCGGTGAAGTCCCCTTCCTTCAGAAGCCGGAGGAGGACCTTGAGGTGTGCCGTGGCGGCTCGGGCGAGGTTGCCGCTGCCGTGGTTGGCATCGGCCTGACGCAGAGCGTCGGTGGTCGACTGCAGGCTCGTGAGGAGTTGGTCGGAGACGCTGATTCCGTTCCGAGCGGTGGAGGCCACGGCCTCAGGAGGGGCGATGGCTGCTTGCAGGATGTATTGCGTGAGGCCGGCCCCACCCAGGGCGATCACACTGCGGCGGTTCAATCCGGTCATGGCTCCTCCGACGGCTGCGTCCAGTGACGTCACCATACGAGCCGTCGTCCACGGCAGGGCCGGGTCGATGGCAGCGCTGAGCCGCTGCGATTCAGCCTGCGCGAAGGGGGTCAGGAGGAGCGGGCGCAGGTCGGCAGGAAGCCGAAGTCCGGTCAGAAGGTCGATGATCGCCTCTCGGCCGTTGACCTGTTTGAGACCGCGCTCCACATCCGAGATGTAGCCCTGAGTCAACCCGGTCAGCTCGCGTACTGCTTTCTGGGAGAGCCCGGATCGGCGACGGACAAGGCGTACGACAGTCCCGAAATCCCAGGCAGCAAGGGCCTTGTGTACTTGCTCGTCGCGCCAGGCCCGGTCCGGGATCGTCGGTGCCTCATCAGTCCGGGCGCAGGCAGCGCACCGCGTATCCGGGTTGTACCGGCTAATCGGCAGCCCGCACCGCACACACATCCGCCCAGGCGCCTCTGACATGGCCACCTCAGCTCTCCTGGTCGTGATCCAGCTCGCCCCAGCCGTGAGAACAGGCTAGGCGGAGATCGATATCGCCGCAGCGATATCGCTACGGCGGTGCCCCGCCAGCCGGTGCGAATCCAAACTCATGGCACTGAACCCGTTACTCCCCGTTGAGCTTTGTTGCTTCCGGGCCGTTTTGATCCGCTGCTCCAGAAAGGGGATGCCTCATGAAACGAGGACACAGGGCCGTGTCCGTATCACGTGGCAGGCGTCCTCGGCTACGCGGCGATCTCGGCGTACCGCACGCGCCACTGGGGTGCAACGGCCGGTGCGGGCGAAGCAGCTTGCCCTTGCCGTATCGCGTCGCAGGCGCGACCGGCCGAGAGGGGGCCCTGAAGACGGATCTCGCTTCACGGCCGCTCGCGAGCGTCCCGCCAGTAGTTCTGCAGCATGTCGGTCGGCCACTCCGGCTGGCGGACGGGGCCGCGGGGCAGCATCTCCCGGAAGACGGGCGCCAGGTCGATCACCGGCGTGCCGTCATCGGCGTCCAAGTCCGTGACGTGAAGGTCCCGGCCCTCGACTCGCAGCAGTCGGGGGTACGAGACCCCGAGGCGGGCCGGGCGGCGGTGGTTGCGGTGCACAAGTCCGCCGGTGGCGGGCCACTGGCGGTTCCCCCGCGGGCTTCGCGGTTCGAGCTCGATGTCGCCGTCCGTCCCCAGGTGGAAGTGGAAGAGCACCTCGATGTGGCTGAACTCGTCGATCCCTTCGAGGGCACTCTCAGGGACTTCCGGAACGAGACGGATGATCGATTCGACGCCGGCCTTGTAGTCGTCGAGGCGGCCAGTCTGGCCTCCGACGACGGTGGCGATCACCGGAACCTGAATGTAGTTGCTGACCTTGAACACGTACTGCCTCTCCTTACACGACCGCCGTCCCAGGGCGGAGGTCCTCTGATCCGGGCGTCCGTACGCTATCGGTCAGCGGGCGGCGAGCACTGCTCGTGCCTGGGCATCGAGTTCTGCCACCGGGCCGCCGCCTCGGTTTCGGAACGGGCTCAGGGCTCGGCGCATCTGTACAACGGTCTCCCGTGCGCGGCCGGACTGTACCCCCGTCATCGCGTCGAGTGCCTGCTGCCAGGTGGCGCAGGCCGCGTCGAGCTGCCCTTGCCGGACCTGTACGTCGCCGAGGTATCCCAGGGTCACGGAGTGGGTGCGATTGAACTGCGCCCGGCGGGTGCGGACGCTGCGCTTGAACTCCCGCTCGGCGCCCTTCAAGTCGCCGAGATCTCTCAGCGTGGCGGCGGTTTCGTGGGCGAGGCTGGCCTCGCCAAAGAACCAGACGCGCTCCGGTTCATCGCCATCGCCGCTGGCTCGGCCGAGGTCCTTCTCGGCCTGGAGGAGCGCGGCTGCTGCCTGTGCCTTGTGCCCAGCAGCGGCAAGAGCCCGGGCATTCACAACGCCCAAGAGGGCCTTCTCCCGCCAGCACGCCTCCCGGTAACGGCGGCCGGAAAGGGATCCCTCTGCCAGGCGGACGGCCTCGGCCGGCTGCTTCAGGTCAACCGCCTGGTGGGCCATCGCGCGCAGCACGTGTCCGGCGAGGGGAGCATCGCCGGCCTCCTCGGCGAGCTGAGTCGCCAAGGTCAGCCACCGAAGGGCGATCGGGTGCTCGCCCGCGTCGAAGGACGTCCATCCCGCGAGGTAGGCAAGCTCGGCTGCCGCCGAGGTCATGGCCCGGCGCACATGGTCGGTGGGGAACCGACCGGAGAGAAGATCGACGACGTCGGTGCGCAGGTAGGCGACGAGTGCGGTACGCCCCACACCGTGGCCGCCGCGCTCCTGGTCCCGGCGGGAGAGGAACGTCGTCATCTCGCGGACGCTGGCGACGTCGTCGAGGGTGATGGTACGCCGCGAGAGGGGCTTCCTGGCGCGGGCGCGTTCCGCGGCCTGGTGCCATTCGGCCTCGGAGGGGAGCACCATGCCCGTAACCGAGTAGGCCGTCTGCGCCAGCACCCGGCGCCGTTCTATGTCCATGTCCGTGCTCCCGAGGGTGGCCAGCGTGGTGAGGGCGTCGACGCTCCACCCGGGTGCCGGCGGCACGGCTCGGTCTTCCTGCTCCAGCCCGATGTCGGCGAGCGTGATGACGCGGCCAAGGCCACGGGTGAGCGTCTCCGCCAAGATATGCGGTGCCCGCCCCTCAGGGCTCGCGCCTCCGATCCATCGGGCGATGCGCGACTGGTCGCATCGAAGCAGCTCTGTGGCGCCGTTCTCGGCGGCGACGGCTCGGAACCGGGCAGCCAGTTGCCGCTGCGACAAGCCGAGTTCCTTGACGAGAGCGTCCAGTTTGGTGTTGCGCATCCGGCTCACGTGCGTGCGCCCCTGTCCCTGAAACGATCTTGCATCACGTGCATCACCTCGCTGGGGCCGCCGGGATACCCGCAGGCCCGCAGGCGCGGTTTCCTCGTCAGGACGATATTCCTCCAACCCCCGTGCGACGTAAAGAAATCGGCCTTGTCACGCCTATGTGCGAGGACGGTGACCGGAATTGGCCCTTGCAGGGGCCGACAAGGGGAGCTGATGAACGTGCACGACCCCGCGGCCGGCCTCCGTCCGCCCTGCACTGCGACGGTAGTGCACGCCCGGAGCCCGCAGGAGCACGACATTGTGGGCGGGCAGTCACGCACCCCGTCTCCCGCCGAGCCGACGTCGTATGACGGGCGCCCGTTCCAGGCCGTTTCGGTTTTCCCGGCGGACCTCTCCCTCGTTTCCGAGGCTCGCCAGGAGCTCCACCGGCTGATGTGCTGTGTCGGGCTTTCCTCGGTCGCGGACGACGTCGCGCTCGGGGCCCAGGAGCTGATGGCGAACGCGGTGGAGCACGGATACCGCTGCCAGTCGACGGGGGAATTCACCGTAAAGGCTTCTCACTTGCGTGGGCGTGTCCGTGTCGAAGTGCACGACGCTTCGGACGAATGGCCGCGCCTTCGGCCGGAGAACGGGGACCACGAGGGGGGGCGCGGTCTGATCCTGGTCGACGCCGTGGCCGCGAACTGGGGAGTCCAGCCAGGAGCACCGGGCCAAGGAAAGACGGTCTGGATGGAGTTGGACGTCCCACCCGCGCTGGCGGAGGGGTTGTGATGCTGGCCGCGAGCAGCGACGTGAGCACGATGGTTTGGGCGTTGGCGGCCCTCCGCCAGTCCGTTGCGGACGACCCGCCGGACGACGACGAGGTCCTGCTCGCCGCCGTCGACGTTGTCATGGACCCCTGCCACGCACCGACGTCCCCTGCGGCTCCGACCGCGACCGGCGCCTTTCTGGACCGCCTCCCGTACCGACCGCGCCGTCGTAGGGAGGTCGCCTTGAAGGCCGGCGCGCTCTCCGAGGAGGACGTGGCCTGGATCAGCTTCCAGCTCAGGCGGGCGACCGAGCCGACCATCAACCGAGCGACGGTCCGGGTCCGGCCTGTTCCGACCCGGCTGATCGCGCAGGCGCGTGCGCTCCACCAGGGGATGCCCGAGGGCGATGACACCGTCGGTTACCTGCGCCGTTACGCCCAGGTGCTGCTGGATCTCCTGGACCTCGTGAGGGGTGACGCCCCATGACGCCCCCTCTCCCCGTGCTCGTCGACCCCACCCGTTCCCTCCTCTCGTCCCGTTGCCGGAGCATCATGACCGCCGACTTCGAAGCCGCCCCCGACCCGCAGAACGCCGAGCCCGTCGGCGACCCGACGCTCATCCGGCTCCGGTCGGATCTGACGGCGCTGAGGCGGCTGGGGAAGCAGTACGACGGGAAGTCCGGTGACACGGAGGGCGTGCTGCGGCTGGTGACGCCATGGCTTCCGGTCGCCGAGGGGCGTCTGCAGGCCGCGGAGGGCTCGCCCGGCGACCAGGCCCGCTGGCAGAGCCTCATCGACGAGGTACGCGCCAGTTCCGAAGCCGACTTCGTGACGGCGAGCTCGGCGGCGCGGTCGCTGCTGCGGGAATTGGTGGAGGCGTTCTTGCCGGGGCCGAGCGTGAGCGAGCTCGCGGACCGCGTGCGCAGGGGAATTACCGACGGCGCCCTTCCGCCTGGAACCCTGCTGTCGCGTCTGCGCATCCTGGCGGACGCAGGGCTCACTTCGGCCTCCGGAACGCGTGTGGACCTCGCTCTCCAGGACCTCGCGGCCGACGGCCTGGTCGTGGTCCGTCACTCGAACCAAGTCCTGGTGGCGGGCCCCAGGAGTACGTACGACCAGGTCACCGTCGCGGCCGACTTGCTGCGCGCACTGGTGTCCACCGGCATCTATCCCCTGATGTCGTCCCTGCCCGTCCAGCAGGATCTGTCCCGGCTCCTCGCTGCCGAGAGGTCGATCGTCAGCCGGGCCTTGCACCGGCTGCACGAGGAGGGGTACCTCTCCGTCCAGCACAGCAGGCGAGCGGTGGTCCGCCCGGTACCGCCGGCCCCGGTGAGCGGGCCGCCCACGCTGGAGGACCTGGTCGGACGGCTGCGCAGTGCGGCGCCGTCCGGTACGAGTCTCGACCGCGCCGGCCTCCGAAAGAGCTGCCGCCGGGCCAAGGTCTGGTGGCACCGCCGCTCGGCCCCCGACGCCGAATCGCTCCGAGAGGTACGCCAGAGCCTGGTCGCCTCCGCCGCAGACCTCCTTCCGCTCGCCGCCCGCCGGCACCCGGACGACCCGGACGCACACGCCGTCCTCGGGTACACCGTCACCGCCGCGCTGCACGACTGGCCGGCGGAGCGGGAGATCGAGGTCTGGCGTCTGGCGTGCGTGGCCACCGCCGTCCTGGATGTCCTCGACCTCGCGGGGGATGCCGCGTGAGCGCCGACCGCCTGCCCCAGACCCTGAGCGTGACGAGCACCGCCCCGATGCACCCCTACCTCGCGCGCGAGCTGGTCGCCCGGGCTGAGAGGGCTGACGAGCACTGGGCCCGGCTGGCCCGGATGCAGCCGGCCGACCAGCAGATCGGCGCGGCCCGCCACATCGACCACGCCAGCGCGGGGTTTCTGGCGCGGGCCGTCGCGGACTACGGGTGGCCGGGCGTGCCGCTCGTCGGCGAGGAAGGAGCGAGGGCCGCGTGGCGTCTCGCCCTTCGCGCCGATACCCGGGCCGACGTCCAGCAGCTCGCCTCCCGGCTGATGCACGACGCCGTGGACCGGGGTACCGCTTCCCTTCGGCAGTGGGCTCACCTCTACGACCGGTGTCTCGTGAACGCCAACCTGCCGCAGCTCTACGGGACTCAGCACCGTCTCGGCCCCGACGGGCCCCAGCGGCAGGTGGTGTCCGAACCGGCCGGCGACCTTGACGCGCGCCGGGCCGCGGTGGGACTTCCGCCCGCCGGCCTCGCGCTGCGCAGGCTGCGCGACCGCCTGGCAGCAGATCCGTGCTTCGGCGGCACGGCACCCGCTGCCCTCGTGGGCGCGGCGTGACCGCCGCTGCCGCCCCGAAGGCGGCCGAGAGCCTCCGGGAGAAGGCGCGGGCGCTCGCGGAGGAGGTCCTGGCGTGGGCGCCGGACGGTGAGGACCGGCCGTCGCTGGACCGGGCCGTCATCGCGGTGCACCAGCTCAACGCGTACGGGGAGCGTCTGCGCGACGTGGTCCAGGCCGGTGTGCGGCCGGACTCTCCCGACCGCATGCTGGCCGTCCTCGGCGAGGCGCGCAGGCGGCTCGGCCAGCCGCTGACGTCCGCGGTGCCGCCGTTCGTCCTCACGACCGACACCGTCGTCCGCCGGGCCCAGAACCTCGCGCGCCTCGTGGCCGGGCTGCTGTCCGCCCTGGACGCCGCCCCTTCCACTCCGCCCGGTCTGGGCGGAAACACCACCAACACCCCTTGAGGGAAAGGATTTTCCGATGAAGTTCGGTACCACGGCGGTACTGCTTGCGGGCGCGGCTGTGGCCGGCGTCGGCGTGGCCCGCCTGCGCCAGGAGGCGAAGCACCAGCGGGAGCGGGTCGACATGGCCCTCGCCCGCAACCAGCTCGACTGGCTGGAGAAGGTCTCCACGGACCCCGCCGTGGCGGCGATGTGGGCGCCCGCCGGCGTGAAGGCCGAGGAGTACATGGGGCTGATGTCCGCCAACCACATGATCTGCTCCCTCAGCCTGCGCGACCGGCTCGGCCGCGTGAGCAGGCACCAGCTCCGCCTCTACGCCTCGATGATCATGGGCAACGAGACGGCCCGGCGGTACTGGGACCGGTTCGGGGACCTGCGGATCCGGGAGGCCCTGGGAGACCCGCGGGCCGAGCGGCTGAACGACGCCCTGGAGAAGGCCGCGGACGAAGCCGTACGGGCGGCCGAGCGCGAGACCCAGCCCGCCGCCGCCTGACGCGGAGGGGGCATACCGCGCCGTCCTGATGGCGCGGACCTGAACCGGGGCCTTCCTCGCCCGAGGGAGGTGGCGCACCCGTCCGCGCCCCGGCCGCACCTCCATGGGGGAGCTCGCGGCCGGCCCTCCCCCCTCACCGGTACCGGGAGCCCGGGGCCGGCACGGCATCCCCCGCCCCCAAAGCACCCCTTTTGTACCGACATGACCGCCAGCGGAAGCGGGGGCGGTGTTCTGGCCGCCCGCTTCGTGCGGCAGGCGCCGGCAGACACGGAGGAAAGCGATGACCTTGTGGGGAGCCCTGTTCGTCGCCGGGTTCTGCGGGGCGGTCCTCTTCCTCGTGGAGATCGCGCCCCGCCTGCCGGGCCGGCGCCGCGCCGACGCGGGAACAGCGCCACCACCGACCGACCAGCACGCCCACGACGACCAGAAGGGAGCGCCTTGACCATGAGGCCCTCCTCGACGATGCGCAGGAGCACCCGCACGGCGCTCTCCGCAGCGGATCCCCGTATGCCCGCGCCCGGCCGGGCAAGATCTGGTACGCAACAGCTCCCCCGCGTCCGCGGAAAGGGAGCGGGGCCCGACCAGCCGATGCTCCTCACCCTGCGCGAGGAGCTGCGCTCGGGCGTCTGGCGGCCCGGGACGGTGCGTACCCAGACCGGCCTGCGGACCCGCTTCGGCGAGACCCACCTCATGACCACGGCCGTGACCCGTGTCCTGCGCGACGAGGGTCTGGTCGCGCTCGACGGGCTGCCTGGTGTGCGGGCCCTCGGGCCCGGAGGCCGGCCGGCCCACCGCACCAGCACCGCGACCGACGAGGTCGTGCAGGCGATCCGGAAGCGGCTCACCGACCACACCTACCAGCCCGGCGAGCAAATGCCGCCCCAGCAGTCCCTCGCCATCGAGCTCGACACGTCACGGACGACGATCCAGCTCGCCTTTCTCCAGCTGACGCTGGAGGGGCTGCTGCGCCGCCACCAGGCGGCCGAGAGGCCCGGGACGTACGTCCTCGACCCGTCCCGGGAGGCCCGGGAGGCTCTTCTCCTGGCCGATCTGCAGGTGGCGAGGCGCCGGGGCGGGTGGACGTGGGCGGAGTACCCCGACGTCGTCGAGCGCGCGCTGCACGTTCTCGTCGGCTCCGCCGCACGAGCGGGGGCTGAGCCGTGACCGACACCTTCACCGTGATCGCCGCCCTGCTGCCGCTCGGCCTGGCGGGTGCGAGCGCCCGGTACAGACAGAAGAAGCCGGCGCCTGCCTTCCCGAGCAGGCGGAACGGGTCTCCGTCCTGCGCCGGCTTCCCCGCCGACCGCGCCGCCGCCCCGCTCTCGACCTCGGAGTGACCGTGTTCCTTCTCCCTCTCCGCCGACCGGCGGACCCGGCCGTCGTACGGACGGCGACCAAGCTGAAAGAAGACCTCGCCGCGCTGCGGCGGGTGACCACCCGCCGCGCCTGGCCAGCGGCGGCCGTCGCGGAGGCGCACCACCACATCTATGCCTCGACGCAGCCGTGGCTCAGCCTGGCCCGGACCCGGCGCGACACGACGGACTCGGCGGCCGACCGGGCCCGGTGGGACGTGTGGATCGCGGCGCTCACCCCGCCCGAGCAGTCGGTCCGGGGCACCTACGCCCAGGCGTGCGTCCTCGTCGGCCAGGGCCGGGAGATGCTGCGGGCGCTGCGCGAGACGCTCGCCCCCTGTCCCTCGGTCGGGTCGGTCGCCAAGGAGATCGAACGGCTCATCCGAGCAGGGGCGCTGAAGCCCGCAGCCCGGGTTCCCCGCAGGTCGCTGGCCAGGCGCCTTCGGGTGCCGGCCGTGTACGTCGACCTGGCGCTCGCGGACCTGGCCGCGAGGAAGCTGGTGGAGATCCGCGCCAGCGGGAGCGCCGTTGTCCTGGACGCCGGCGCCCGTGTGAGCGCTCCCGGTCTCCAGCAGGACCCCGCTATAGACGAGACCTCGGTGGGAGCGGCATGACCACCCTCGTCCCCTCGCTCGTCACGGCTTCTCTGCCTCCCCTGGACCGGCAGGTTCTGGAGCTCATCGCCGAAGGCCACAGGGATCCGGAGGTGGTGGCCCGGCTCGGACTGGGGACCGTCACGCGCGTGCGGTCCCGGCTCGACCAGATCGCCCGCCACTTCGGTCTGGAGGCCGCAGTCCGGCCGCAGCTCGTCCACCACGGCTACGCCTGCGGCGCTGTGCCACCGCCCCCTCTGCTCCACCCGCTCCTCCTGGACGCGGACGCGTTCGACCTGGTCCGTACGCTCGCCGCCGGCAAGACCCTCACCGCCTACGCACGCCAGCGGGGAACGGCCTCCCACCAGGCCACTTACCTGTTGGAGAAAACCTCCGCCAGGCTTGGGGCGACGACGCGGCCCTCGCTGATCCGGCACGCCTGGCAGCGGCAGATCCTCGGCCCCCGCCCGTTCGCCGCCGACCTCGCCGCCCTGCACGCCCAGCGCCCGCGTCCGCCGGAGACCGGGCGGTGGCTGATCGTGCCCCTGCTCAGCGGCTACCGCCTGGCGGCCCCGGCCACCCGGCGCTCCCCCACCCGGCACCTCGACATCGCCGACCGCGAGGAAGCGCTCGTCGCCGCCCGCTTCCTCGCCGACCGCGAGGGCTACGCCTCCCTGTGGATCACGCTGCCCTCGCAGCCCGGCCGGCCGTACCGCGTGAGCTGGGGCCGGCGGACCGCTGCGGCCCAGCCGCGGCACGGCTTCGCCGCCGAACCGCTCCAGGGCCTCCGGTCCGCCTGACCCCCGGCCGCGTCCGGTCTCGCTCGCATCTGTCCCCTTCTCCTCTTTCTCGTTCAAGGACTGCCTCATGTGCCAGCACCAACCCGCCTGTCCATCCGCTGTATCCTCCGACCGGGAGGCGGCCAAGCCGGTCGCGAGCCACCCCGAGCAGGGCTGGACCCTGCTGTGCAACGGCGTCCTGCTCTTCGAGGACACCGGCGAGCTGCTGCCCGACGGCCGGATCATCGCCCCGCACCGCCCCACGACGGCGGTGGCCGCGTGACCGCCTTCCCCTACATCCCCCGCCAGCACACCGCCGGCCCGACGCTCGCCGCCGGCCCGCGGATCGAGGACCACGGGCTGCTGAGCGACCAGCAGGGCAGCGCCCTGGTCCGCCGGGACGGCGCCGTCGTCTGGCTGTGTATGCCGCGCTTCGACTCCCCCGCCGTCTTCGCGAGCCTCCTGGGCACCGAGGACCACGGCTTCTGGCAGATCGCGCCCGCCGCGCTCATGGACGGCACCGCCGCCCCTGGCTCGGGCCGCCGCTACGTGGGCAACTCCCTTGCGCTTGAGACCACGTGGGTCTGCGACACCGGCACGGCCACCGTCCGCGACTTCATGGTGCCCGGCGGCGGGTCCCCGCGCCTGGTGCGGATCGTGACCGGCGTGACCGGCAAGGTGACCATGCGGTCGCTGCTGCGGGCCCGCCCGGACTACGGACGCACCGTGCCCCGAATCGCCACCTTCGACCGGCGGCACGCGATCGACCTCCCCCAGGGCGAAGACGCCCGGCTGTGGCTCGACGCCGACGCCCACGTACGCGCCGAAGGCGCCGACCTCGTCTCGGACTTCACCGTCACCGAAGGCGAGACGGTCTCCTTCGGGCTCTCCTGGCGGGAGGGCGTGGACAGCCCACCGCCCGTCCCCGTCGACGACGCCCTGCTGCAGTTCGCCCTCGATTTCTGGGAGGAGTGGGCGGCCCGCTGCACCTACACCGGCCCGGACCGCGAGGATGTCGTCCGCTCCCTGCTCACCCTGGCCGGGCTCATCTACGCCCCGACGGGCGCAATCGTGGCCGCCCCGACCACCTCGCTGCCCGAGGAGATCGGCGGCACCCGCAACTTCGACTACCGCTTCGGCTGGCTGCGCGACACCGCCATCGCCGCCGGCGCCCTTCGCCGGTACGGCTACCTGCGCGAGACGTTCGCCTGGGCGATGTGGGCGGCGCAGGCCGTCAGCAGCGCCGGCCGCCTGCAGATCATGTTCGGGGTCGGCGGCGAGACGGAGCTGCCCGAGCGCGAGCTGGACTGGCTGCCGGGGTACGAGGGATCGACGCCGGTCCGTATCGGCAACGCCGCCGCAGGCCAGCTCCAGGTCGACGTCTACGGCGAACTCGCCATGGAGTTCCACGAGCTCGCCCTGGCGGACGCCAGCTGGTCCCGGCGTCTCGGCTCGCTCGTCGTCACGCTCGCCACGGAACTGGAGCAGGTCTGGGACCAGCCGGACTCGGGCATCTGGGAGATGCGTGGGCCCGAACGGCACTTCACCCACTCCAAGATGATGGCCTGGGCAACATTCGACCGTGCCGTCCGCACCATCGAGGCCGGTCACGCCGACGGCCCGCTGGACCGGTTCCGGGCCCTGCGCGAAAAGATCCACGCCGAGGTGTGCGAGCACGGCTACGACTCCGACCGTAACGCCTTCACCCAGTCCTACGGGTCACGGGAGCTGGACGCCTCGCTCCTGCACGGCCTGCTCGCCGGCTTCGTGCCCGCCGACGACAAGCGTTTCATCGGCACCGTCGAGGCGGTCCAGCGCGAGCTGGGCACCGACGACGGGTTCCTGCTGCGCTACCGGACCCACGCCGGCGAGGTCGGGCCCGACGGATTCGCCGGTGAAGAGGGCCGGTTCCTGATCTGCACCGGGTGGCTGGCCCAGGCCCTCGCCCGGATCGGCCGGCCCGACGACGCCCGCACCGCCCTGGCCAGCCTGCTCGCCGTCCGCAACGGGCTCGGCCTGCTCTCCGAGGAGTACGACCCCGCCACCGGCCGCCAGCTCGGCAACTTCCCGCAGGCGTTCAGCCACATCGCCCACCTCGACGCGACCGCCGAAATCACGGCCCTCGAAGCCTGCAGCGTCGCCGAGCCGGCGGGAGCGGAGTCGTGACGACCAGGGCCCGACCTCGTCCGGTCCTGAGCCGCTGGGACATGCCCCATTGGATGCCGGACAGCAGCCAGACCCTGCCCGTCCGCTGCGGCGAGGACTTCACCGCGATCCGCGTCCCGGCCGACCTCGCCCACCCGGCGCTGACCGCGCTGGGGCCGCGCACCGGCCCCGTCCTCGCCAACCGCACCACGCGGACCTGGCACTTCCTCCTCCCGTCCGACTCCGTCCTCCCGGCCGACTGGCCCCACGGCGTGCGGGTCATGCCGAAGGGCAGGTCCATAGGCATCCCCCCGCTGACCACGACCGGCGGCCTGGACGTCCACTGGGCCGTGCCCCCCGGCCAGGGCTCCACCTCCCCCACCGACCTGCACCGCGTGCTGCACGACCCCCGGCTCCTGACCGCCCGCACCGCTCCCGCGCCGGCCGAACCGCCGGCCGGGGCGACGGCGCCGGTCCGCGCCGCCGCCCCGGCACAGCCGCGCCCGCTCACCTCGTCCCAACTACGGGTCGGGCAACTCCTGCTCACCGGGGCGTCGGACGCGCAGATCGCCGAGGAGCTGGGCCTTCCTGTCGGGATCGTCCGCCGGCACCTGACCTCGATCGGCCGCCGCTTCGGCGCCCCGACCGCTGCCCGCAGGGCCACCGCCCTGCTCGCGGGCGGCCACGTCTCTCCGCCTCCGGTGTCGATGCTCGCCCCGGACCTCGCCGAGACCGACCTCGCCGTCCTGCGCGTCCTCGCCGGCCTCGCCACGGAGGACGACCTTCCCGAAGACCTTCGGCCCACCGGTCTGTTCCTCGACCGCGTCGACGAGCTGCGTGAGCGGTGCGGCGCCCGCAGCGACCCGCACCTCATCGCCCTGGTCGCCTTCTGGGAACTCCTGCCCGACCTCATCGCCCCCGCCACCGCCTCCGGAAAGGAGCAGCTGCCGTGATCCGCATGGCTCGCTTACCCGTCCCCGCCACCAGAATCGGGTGGTCCGCCCTCGACCTCCTCGAAACCGTGCCCGGGCTCATGCTCCTCGGCATGAACGCCGCCGGCCTCGCCCTGACCGGAAGCCTGATCGCCGACGAGATCGGCAGCCCCCGCGGGCTCGCCGCCGCGTCCGTGCCGGACCTGGAGCCGCACGCCGAAGAGCAGCCGCAGCACGCGGCCAACGCCACGGCAGACACCAGCACCAGCACCAGCGTCTACCGCTATGAGCCCCACATGCCGGGGCCGGCCCACCAGGACGTCCCGCCGACCCACGGCGCTCTGCGCGGGGAGGGCTGGTCGTGACCCCCGACCCGCTCGCCCCCTACATCGGCGACCGGCCGCCCACCCTGGACGAACTGGACCAGGAGCTGCGGAAGACCGCCGCCGAGCACCCGACGGTCTGCGTCCTGTCCGAGATCGGCCGCTCCCGCGAGGGCAGGCCCATGACGATGCTGACCGTCCAGGGCGGCCCGAAGCACGTCCTCGTCCTCGGCGCCCCGCATCCGAACGAGCCGATCGGGCTGGCCGTGGTCACCACGCTGGCCCGGTACCTCACCGAGCACCCCCAGGCGCGGGAAGAAGTCTCCTGGCACCTTGTGGGATGCGCCGACCCCGACGGCGTCGCCGCCAACCAGGACTGGTGGGCCTCGACGTGGCCGCCGACGCTGGAGGACTACCACCGCGGCCTGTACCGGCCCCAGGCCCGCTGCCAGCCCGAGTGGACCTTCCCCACCCCCACCTTCGACGCGACCCTGCCGGAGACCCGCGCCCTCATGAGGGTGATCGACACCGTACGGCCGGCACTGACCGTCTCCCTTCACGGCAGCGACTCCGGCGGGGTGTGGGCGATGGCCTCCCGCACCGAACCCGCCCTCCCCGAGATCATGGGAGACCTGGCGGCCCGGTACGGCCTGCGCGTCGAGCAGACCCCGTCGGACTGCATCGGACTGCCCTCCTTCGGACCAGGCGCCTACCTCCTGGCACCTCCCGCCGCCATCGAGCCGGACAGTTCTCACGGCAAGGGTGACGACCGCGAGTGGGAACCGGCCGGATCCAGCAGCGCCCACTACACCGCCCGGCACGGCGGCCTCGGCCTCTTCCCCGAAGTCCCGATGTGGGACTCCACCCCCATCCGGCTCTCCCCCCAGGAAGCCGTCGGCGTACTCGAAGACGCCCGCCACGTCCTCGGCGACCTCATCGCCGAGCTTGCAGCGGCCTCGGAAGAAGAGACCGTGTTCCTGGCCTCCGCGAAGGAGGTCCGCTCGATCACCCCTCTGATGATCCGGCAGATCCAGGAGAACCCCGAGGCCGGCCGCGACCAGGACCTCGTCCTCCTCGTCCCGGCGCGCGCTGCGGGCATGCTCCTGTGGCACGCCGACCAGCTCCTCGCCGCCGCCCCGGACCACGACCAGCTCCAGGCCCTGCGAGCGAAGACCGAGGCCGTCCTCATCGCCTGGTGCCACCGGGCGGAAAAGGCCATCCGCCCCCGGCCCATGCCGCTGTCGCGTACCGCCGGCTACCAGGCGGAGACGGTCCTGGCCATGGCCGGCCTGCACCCGGCAGCATCTGCTGCAACGCCCGGTCCGGAGCTGCGCGATGACCGTTGACGGGTCTCTCCTGGCCGGCCGCCACCGCGCCCAGAGCATCCGCGAGCAGATCAGCGTCCCGCTGATCCGGCCGATCAGCCCGGTGCTTCCCCGGGTCCGTTCCCTCCGACGGCAGGGGGCCGCGTACGCCAGACATCTACGCGGCAGTGCCGTCCGTCCGGACCGGAGCGGGCAGGGCGCGCAGGCGCTCGGCCAGTTCGGCGCCCTCACTGCTCGTTGCCGGGTCGAGGATTCGGGTGAGGCGGGCAAGACGGCTGCGGGCAGTGGCTCGCAGCCTCGCGGGCGGAATGAGGTCCAGGACGTTCAGCGCGCGGCCGGCTGCTGCCTCGGGGGCGTCGTGGGCTTCGGCGAGGGCGAGCACGAGGGTGGCCGCCACCCATCCCGGCGTGTGCTCGGGGGCTGCCGCGATGGATGTGCGGGCTACGCCGGCGGCCCGGTCGTAGCGCTCCAGGGTGAGGTGGGCTTCGGCGACATGGAGGCGGTGCTCGGCACGATCGTATCCGAAGCGGCCTGGGATTTCGACGGCCGTCCGCATGATCTCGTCGCTCTCGCTGACGACGTCGTCCGCGCGGGAGGCGTCCCCCAGTGCGGCAAGGGTGGGCAGCAGGGCCCAGCCCAGGAGCTGGGCGCGTCGCAGGCCGGCGGGGGCGTGCTGGAGGCCGTGCTCGGCGTGTCCGCGGGCGTGGTCCCAGTCGCGTCGGGAGGTGGCGACCATGGCCAGGGCTCCGCTGGACCAGGCGGTGAGTGCCGTCTCGCCGGTGGACTTGCCGATGGCTCCCGCCAGGGTCAGGTGAGCGCGGGCGCCGGCACGGTCGTCGAGGTGGTAGGCGAGGTTCCCGAGGAGCGCGGAGAGCCAGCCGACTTGCCGGCGCAGGCCGCGGGCTGTGTCCCGGTCGGCTGCGGCGACCACGGTGGACAGCAGGTTGCGGGTGGCCCGGACCTCGTCGTGGAGGGTAGATGGCGGGTGCTTGCTGTAGTTGAGGGCGTAGTGCTCCACTGCGGCCTCGGCCAGGGCGACGAGCGACGGCGAGCCCTCGGGCGCGTCCAGGACGGCCCACTGCACGGATTCACGGATGGCGGGCAGCCCGCTCTCGGTCGTCATGGATGCCTTTCGGTCGATGCCCTGTTCCTCACGCTGCCGCCGACCGTAGTCGAGCGGCAGCGGAGCCGCGCACGTACTGCACCACAGGTGGTTCGTGGCGAGCCCGAGCTGGTCCGGGCGTGCCCCGTACGCCCGGGAGATCATGATCCTGTACTCGTCGCCGGGCTGTGCCTGCCCGTGCTCGTACCGGCACAGCAGAGCCTGCGACAGGGCCGGCGGCAGCAGGTCGTCCGCCAGGTAGACCTGAGCGACCTCGCGGATCGCCTGTGCTCGGGACCATCCCAGAGCCAGGCGCCACGCTTCCAGCGCCGTGAGTTCGGGAATCGCGGCCCGGAGCACGGTGACGGTCCGCTCCTGGCTGTCGCCGTCTCGCTGGCACTGGGCCCGCAGCCGGGTCGCTTCCCGCTGGATCTCCGCCCGCCGCGCTCGCGATACCTTCCCCACCGTCCGCCCCCTCGTCGCCCTTCCACGCCCACACCCCTCGGGATGCCGACGGGCATTGACCGAAGCAGTCAATGTTTCTACAACACACGCTCAATGACTGTGCATCAGCACGAGGCGCATCGTAGGAGCCAGCGCTCCAACTGCCCTGAGCGACACCATTGCGTCGGACCAGCCCATGGCCGCAGGCGGATCGTGCGGGACGCACTCGTCGGGACGCGTTCGCCGGCCGCGCGGGGACCGCCGGCGCCCCAGGAATCCGTACCGGTACTGGCGACTCCCGAGCGAGGCGCCGGAGAGGGCCGCAGATGCCCTCGCTCCCTCCGTCACGAGAAAGGGACTCCCGTGGAGACCGCCCCTGTTTCCCTGCCTTCCGGCAGGTTCACGATCGGCAAGACGTTCGACTTCGAGGCCGGTCACCGCCTCGCTAGCCTCCCGCCCGAGCACAAGTGCTCCCGGCAGCACGGCCACACCTACCAGGTCGAGGTCGTGCTCTCCTCGGCCTCCCTCCAGGAGCCGGGATTCGTGACGGACTTCGGTGACCTCAGCCCGTTCAAGCGGTACCTCGACAGCGAGCTCGACCACCGCAACCTGCACGAGGTCTTCGACTTCGAGCCGACGTCCGAGCTGCTGGCGCAGTACCTGGCGGGCTGGTTCCTCGCGAACATGCCGCCGGGGATCGCCGGGCAGCTGGCCGCCGTCCGCGTCCGCGAGACCCAGCGGAGCTGGGCCCGGTTCGAGGTGGCCGCCCCGTGACCGGCGCCGCGGCAACCGTGGGCGGCCCTCTGGGGCAGCTGATCGTCGCCGAGCGCTTCGGTGTCGAGGTGCCCACGTTCCAGGGCGAGGGTCCGAGCTGCGGCCACCCGGCGATCTTCATCCGGCTGTCCCGCTGCAACCTGACCTGTGCGTCCTGCGACACGAAGGAGACGTGGGACTGGCGCCAGTTCAACCCGACGGAGGTCTCGACGCGCGAGTCCGTGCCGGACCTCCTGGCGTGGGTGCTCCAGTCGCCGGTCGAGCTCGTGGTCATCACGGGCGGAGAGCCGCTGCTCCAGCAGCGGAATCTGATTCCCCTGGTGCGGCGACTGCTGGATGAGGGCCGACGGGTCGAGTTCGAGACCAACGGCACGGTCGTGCCCGATCCCGCGCTGCTGGTCGACGGTGTCCGGTTCAACGTATCGCCGAAACTGGCGAGCTTCGGGATGGACGAGGCCAAGAGCATCGTGCCGTCCGTGCTCCGGGCGTTCGCCGCCTCCGGGCGGGCCGCGTTCAAGTTCGTCGCCTCCTCCGTCGCCGACGTCGACCGGATCGCCGAGCTGGTGGGCCGGCACGGTCTCGCGCCGGTGTGGGTGATGCCCGAGGGCATCACCGCGGAGGCCATCACCGCGACGGCCCGGGAGCTCGCGGACGCGGTCGCGGCGCGTCACTGGTACTTCACCACGCGCCTGCACGTGCTCTCCTTCGCCGACGCCCGAGGCCGCTGACCGTGCACCCCACTCATCTGCTCTTCTCCACCGTCCCCGGAAGCGAGACGACACCCATGACGAGCGCCACCACGATGGTCCCCAGTACCACCGAGCCCGGCCGCCCCATGCCGCGCGTGGACACCAGCCGGGTCGCTGCCCTGATCGGCGACCTCCTGGTCGAGCTGGGCGAGGACCCCGCCCGCGAAGGGCTGAACGGCACCCCTGAGCGGGTCGCGACCTGGTGGAGGGACTTCCTCTCCCCGGCCGACGCCCCCGCGCTCACGTGCTTCACCGAGTCCCATCTGGACGGCCAGCTGGTCGTGGTGGGCGGCATGAGCGTGTGGTCTCTCTGCGAGCATCACATGCTCCCCATGAACCTGCAGGTGACGGCCGGTTACGTGGCGGACGGCGAAGTGGTGGGCCTGTCGAAGTTCGGCCGCCTCGCCCAGTTCGCCGCCGGACGGCTGCAGGTCCAGGAACGCTTCACCCGCCAGGTCGCCGAGCACCTCGTCGGCGTCCTCGGCCGCGAGGACGTCGCGGTCACCGTGCGCGGGGTGCACCTGTGCATGAGCATGCGGGGCGTGCGGATGGAGGGCGCCCGCACCACGACGGTGCATCGGGGCGGTCGTTTCCGCACCGACCCGGTTCTCTCCCAGGAGTTCCTCACCATCGCCGCCGGGCAGTGGGGAGGGCGGTGATGGCCAAGAGCATCGACTTCTCCGTGATCGCCCCGCCCGCCTACCTCCGTGCCTTCGTCGCCCAGGAGCCCGCACGGGTCCACCACGTCGCCGCCCAGCGGGTCCTGACGGACCTCTCCTACCGGGACTTCTTCGCCCGGGAGGCTGTACGCGGCGCCGAGATCATCGTCGACAACGGGCTCTTCGACCTCGGCTACGCCCTGCCCGCCGCCGACCTCGTCCGGGCCGCGCTCGCGGTGTCGGCGCGGGAGATCATCCTGCCGGACGTCATGCGGGACGGGGCCGCCACCTTGAAGGCCAGCGAGCAGGCCGCGCGCGAGATCCGGGAGCTGTCTGGTGACACCTTCCGGCTGTGCGCGGTCCTGCACGCCTCGGACGACGAGGAGTGGCGGCGGACCTACGACGCGTTCGTGAACAGCGGCTGGGCCGGGGCCATCGCCCTGCCGGCCTCGCGCCGTCCGGATCCGGACGGGCAGCTGTGCCGCACCCGCTGGCTGGCGACCGCCTACCTGGAAGAGCACGGTCTGGTCGACGACCTGATCGTCTACCGGCTGCTGGGTCTGGGCCGGACCGGGCACCTGGAACTCGTCGAGCAGCGCGAGCACGAGTGGATCTCCTCCGTGGACGGCGCAGCGCCGGTCATCCTCGGCGCGATGGGCATCGCCCTGCGACTCGAAGGCCCCTACGAGAAGCCCTCCACGCCCCGCATCGAGAACCTCGGCCCGATCCTCCCGAACCGCTTCGACCTGATCCGGCGGAACATCGCCGTCGTCCGTACCGCGGCCGGCAGCAGTGTCACGATCGCCGAGGAGAACCGATGACGTCCCTGATCGCCGCTCCCGCCCCCGGGCTGCTGCACGCGAGCCCGGTCGACTTCCACGGGCACACCATGAGCCCCAGCCGTCTGCTTCGCTACCTGGAGATCAAGGTCCACGACCTCATCCAGGAAAAGGACTGGGACAGCATCCGCGTGGTGGGCGGCTACGACCGCACCGCGGTGGTCTCCCGATACGAGAAGACCGGGAAGCTGTTCAACATCGAGCGGCCCACCGCGACCGTACAGGGCCGGGACCTGGTCCTCCAAGCGTTCCCCGGCGCCGACTACGTCCAGCACTACGCGCTGATCATCGCCACCTATCTGGCCCTGACAGGGCGGCCGGCGGACATCGTCACCTACCAGCCGCCCGGGCAGGAACAGTGCCGTTCCGCTTTCGACACGCTCGATCTGGACCTGGACGGCGATCTGGTGATCGTCGGCTGGGGCCTTCAGCACCTCGCCCCCACGAACGGGGTGTGGATGCGGGGGCCCGGCTACGCCTGGCAGCGCGCGGAGATAGCCGGACGGCGCATGGTCTACCTCGGGTTCCTCCACAGCATCTGGGGCGACGTAGCCGGACGGGTCGTCGCACGGCTGGCCCAGCTCGGCGCCGGCGACGTCGTCTACATCGGCAAGGTCGGCTCGCTGGCCCCCGGGATCGAGCCGAACACCTGGCTGGCGACGGGCAACACCAGTCTGCTGCGGGGGTCGCTGGTGACCTGGGACGACTTCTTCGGCGACTTCGCCGCCGCCCAGGGCGGCGTGCAGAGCGGCCTGCACGTTTCCTCGCCCTCGATCCTGCTGGAGGACACCGACTGGCTGGCCCGGCATATGCCCTCGTACGCCTTCGTCGACCCGGAGATCGGCCCGATGGGGGCAGCCGCCCACACGGCAGGGATCCGGTTCGGATACCTGCACGTCATCTCCAACAACCTCACCGCGCACTACCCCGCCGACCTATCCAACGAGCGGCACGACGACGTCCTGCGGCGGCGAGCCGTCCTCATCGACCGGATCCGCACCATCATCACCCACCGCCTGGCCGGCACTCCGGCCCGCTCCGGGGAAGGAACCCGATGACGACCAGCACGACGTCCGCCCCTGAGCCCGGGCGGCTGATCACCTTCGTCGGCGGCGACGGAGCCGGCAAGTCTACCCTCGCCACCCGCCTGCACCAGGCCCTGACCGACGCCGGCCACGAGGCGATCCTCGTCGGCAAGCACACCACCGGCATCACGGCGGACCCGGAGCTGTCTGCATACCTCGACCGCCTCAACCAGCTGGTCTACCGGCGCGACGCCCACGTCGCCCAGGCGTGCGGCGACCACTACTGGCTGCTGGCCCTGGCCTCCTGGTACACCCTGCAGGACCGACTCGTGATCCGGCCCGCGCTCGCTGCCGGCATCCACGTGGTCCTCGACAACGCCCACCACAAGATCCTCGCCCGCTACGTGGTCAACCCCGACGTCCCCGCCCGCCTCGCCGAACAGGTCTTCGCCCATCTGACCGAACCCGACCTGGTGTTCTTCCTGAACATCGGCGCCCGCGAAGCCCTCGCCCGCAAGGGCTCGTTCACCTCTCTGGAGACCGGCCACTCCGGCGACGGAGACGAGGACTTCATCCGCTACCAGGACACCGTCCTGAACCAGATGCGCGAACAGGCGTCCTGCAGCGACTGGCTGTGGCTCGACGTCGCGGGCCTGGACCGGGACGAGGTCTTTAAGACGGCCGCCGGCAACCTGGCTGACCGTCTGAACCTGACCGTCTGACCCACCCCACGCACTGATCGGCGAGGAACCACCATGGACCAGAGCCTGCCCGCCAGCGGGACGTACGTATGCCACGGCATCACCTGGGCGAACGGAGCCCCCTGTCTCCTGCTCGCCCCGCCGCCCGGCGAACCCCTGCTTCACGCCCAGGTCGTGGGCGGGCGTCTGGCCTACCAGGTGAACGGTGCCGGCCGGTGGTGCACCGGCCGGTACCGGTTCGCCGACCGCGTCCGCGTCGAAGCCGTCGCCTGCCCCGACCAGGCCCCGGCCGAGACCGGCGGCCAGTGCGCCGCCTGCACGGCGCGGGACGAATTCCGCTTCGCCCACCAGTTCCACTCCGGGGGCCACGTCCCCGGCGCCCTGGCCGCCTACATGGCTCAGCCGCACTGGCTCTATCTGGCGACGTTCGCCGACGGCACCACCAAGGTCGGCACCGCAGCCGAACCCCGAAAGCGCTCCCGCCTCGACGAGCAGGGGGCCCTGGCGGCCACCTACCTGGCCAAGAGCCCCGACGGGCGCACGGTGCGGTTCGTCGAGGACGCTCTCTCCCGGCGCCTGGACCTGACGCAGACCGTTCGGGCCGCGGCCAAACTGAAGGCTCTGGCGGCTCTGCGCGACCTCGCTCCCGTCCGCGCCGCCCACCAGCAGCACCTCGACCGGGCGGCCGAAGCCCTGTCCGAGATGAACATCCCGGCCGTGCTGGAGCCGTGGGCGCCGCCCGCCGAAGGCGACCTGCTCCGTGCCCCCGTCACCGAGCGTGCCCTGTACCCGCACGACCTGCGCGAGGGCGAGCACGGCCTGACGGTGCTCGCCTGCGTTGGCTCCCAGTGCCTGGCCACGCTCGACGGTGACGACCTGCCCTACCTGCTCGACCTCGGTGTCCTCAAGGGCCACCGCATCACCCTCGGGCCGCAGTTCTCCTCCCCCGCCGCCGCGGTGCAGTCCGCTCTCTTCTGACCCTTCAAGCCTCTGGTCCGGCCCCGGCCGCGGCCCCGATCCGTGAAGCGAGGACCTCTCCACCATGGCACCCCAGGACGCCCTGACCGGCTGGGACGAGAACGCCACCGCCGAGGCGTACGAAGCCTTCACCCGCATCCACCCGATGTATAACGTCACCAGCCTCGACCTCGCCGGCAGAGCCGGGCTGGCCGACGCCGGTCTGGTGGTGGACCTGTGCGGCGGGGCGGGTGCGACCGCCCGCGCGATTCTCGGCCTGGTCCCGGACCGGGCCCGGGTCGTCTCCGTGGACAGCTCCGGCGCGATGCAGCGTGTCGGCCGACGCTCCCTGTCCGATCCCCGGCTGTCCTGGATCACCGCCCCGGCCGAGCAGCTCGACGCACACGTCCCGGCCGGCGGTGTGGACGCGGTGGTGTGCAACTCGGCGATCTGGAAGGCCGACGTCGCGGCGGTCTTCGCCGCCGTCGCCCGCGTCCTGCGCCCGGGCAGCCGGTTCGTCTTCAACATCGGCGGCGGCTTCGCGGGCGTGCACCACCCCGACGAGCGCACCGTCCGTACCGGCCCGTCGCTGAACACCCTCATCCATCTGGTCGCCGCCCGCGATCACGGCTACACCCCTCCGCCGAAGGGCACGGATACGGCACCGAAACTGCCGCTGGAGACGGTCACCACCGAGCTGGCCGCCGCCGGACTGGCCCTCGTCGAGACAGAGGTCACCGCCCAGCACGGCACTATGGCGGAGAAGAAGGCGTGGCTGTCCATTCCCGTGTTCGCCCGTCCGGCAGGCGGCGGGTTCACCCACGCCCAGCGGATGGAGATCCTGGACGCGGCCTACTCCCTGACCACGCCCGACACCCCGACCGTGACGAGCTGGCTCGTCGCCGTCGCCCAGCGGCCCGTGGACACGCCATGAGCATGGCCGCCTCTTCCCCCGTTGCCACCGAGGACTCCTGCGACCACACCAGCGTCGGGGTGCTGGTTCCCGGACCGGAGGGGCTGCTGGTGTTCGAGCGGGCGACGCCGCCGGCCGGTCTCGCACCGGTCGCCGGCCACATCGACCAGCACGGCAGCCCCGAACAGGCCGCCCGCAACGAGGTGGCCGAAGAGGTCGGGCTCACCGTCACCCGCCTGCACCCGCTGCTGACCCAGTGGCGCCCCAACCACTGCCGACGCACGCCCAGCGGCCCGGTCGGGCACCAGTGGTGGATCTTCCAAGCCGAGGTCCGCGGAACTCTGCGTTTCTCGGCCAGGGAGGTACGTGCCCCCCGGTGGGTCCGTCCCGAGCAGCTCCAGCACACCGCGCTGCGCACCGTCGACTACGCCGAAGGCCGCCTAACCAGGACCGAGTTCGAAAGCCGTCCCGGCCTGGCCCCGGTGTGGTGCCACTTCCTGCATGCCCTCCGGCTGATCACCCTGCCGCCGTCCGCCCTCGCCCGGATTGACACCGTCCTGTGAACGGCCGCCGAACCACCCGGTCAGCGGGCGCGAGCCGCCGAGGTGGCCAGGCGCCGGGCGTGCGTACGGATGCGGTCGCGGTCGTCGGGGAACACGCTCTCCCACTCCTCGTCCAGGCGGAACCACGCCGCCGGCTGCCCCGGCTCCGCCGCGAGCGATACTTCGCGGTCGACGATCGCGGCGTAGGACAGGCCCAGCGTCGGGGACCAGTCGGACCGGTAGGACCGCACCGCCACGGCAGCGGGCTCGGCCAGCAGCTCGGCCCGCAGGCCGGTCTCCTCCAGCAGCTCACGGACGGCTGCCGCACGCGGCGTCTCCCCCGGCTCTGCCTTGCCGCCGGGAGGCACCCATCCGCGGACACGGTGCTTGACCAGCAGCACGTACTCGAAGGCGGGATCGGTCACCCACACCTCGGCCGCCAACGGCTCCATCCGGCGCCGGCGTGCCTCCTCCAGCCAGGCCCGCGCCCCGTCGAACTCCAGCGCGGCAAGACCGGCATCCGCAACAGCCTCGTCCACGACCACCTGAACAGCATCACCAAGACTCACCCGCACCACCCTAGGCCGACACCCCACCCGTGCGGCGCAGGACTGGCCCGCCGAACAGACGACCGTGCCCGACCAGGGGCCCTGTGTCGCAAAGGCAGCGAGGCGGCAAGCGCGGTGCCCACTTCACGAAAGGAAGGCAGGACATGAGCACCAGCACGACGGCGCTAGGAGCATGGGTGGTCCTCGGCGGCGTCCATCTCCTCAACCGCACCCTGCCACGTCGGGCAATCGAGCCCCTCGTCCTCGTCCGGGTCACCCCGCAGGAGGTGAGCCGGCCGAGCGCCACCGTGATCATCCGCTGGGACACGCTCGGAACATGTTCCGCCGAAGCGCTACGCAGCGACGGCATCCGGATCGGCTCGGCCCGGATCAACGGTGAGGACCTGTTCCCCGACGCCATCGCCGGCACTGCCCTGCGCGGGCTGATCGGTGCCGAGGCCGCCGCAAGCCTGGTGCCCCTGTGCTACCTGGCCAAATACCCCGATGGCTACCACGCCTACGCGCAGATCCGGTTCCACCCCGAGGATGCCTGCTTCGTGCGCACCACCAGCGAGCCGATCGGCCACGGACCGGTTCAGGCCCTTCGCTGGCTCGACCTGGTCCTGGCCGCGCACCACCTGTCGAGCACGGCACTCAACAACCACCGCCGATACTTCCGCAAGCACTTTGAAGGCACCGAGCTGGAGTACAAGTACACCCTCGACCCGGCGCCCGACATCTGGGCCGCCTCCATGGAACTCCTCAAGGCGCTGCGCGACGGTGAGCTGGAGGGTTGCCGGCCGGAGTACCGGGAGGAATTCCAGATCCACCACACCGAGAACTACCTCTTCGAGGTCACCGGCCCCGATCCGGAGGTCGGCTACGCCTCCTTCATTCCCACGGTCACAGCCGGAAACGTGCTCAAGCGGAAGTGGTTCGCCAAGGACACCTTCGCCCGCCGAGAAGAGCTGGTGTACGGCATCAACGTCACCTCCGACAGCTTCGAGGCTTACCTACGTAGCGAACTGGGCCTCCAGGTACGGGCTATGCCGCCCTTCGAGCGTGTCCGCTACGACATCCAGTGTGAGTCGATGCGCACCGGTCACGTCTACGGAATCTTCCTCGACCGCTGCGCTCTCCTCGCGGACCCCACGGTGATCCTCTCGCAGTGCGAGCTGGAGTACCTGCGCACGCGGGGGGTCCTCGCCCAGGACCAGGACGAAGTCCTCGGCGAGATGGAGCGCATCAACGGCTGGCTCCGAAACTACGTCGCCAGCCGTGGTTGGGCGGTCGAGCACACCTTCCACTCCAAGCTGAGCTTCCTCCGGAGCGCCGTCGCCGCCCGGCCGACCCTGGTGACGGCCGGCTACGTACGCCGCGCAGCGACCGGACCGGTGCCGTTTTGTCCCGGGCGATGACCGGCTCGCCGGAGGGGCTCGCCGGCGAAGGCGTGCGAGACTCTCGCCCCGTTGACCGGTGCGCGCCTTCCGAAGGCAAGCCGAGAACACGTGCACGCCGCCGCGGCGTGAGACGCGTGGATCGCGGTGGACGCGCGAACCTCCCGACGTCGGCGAGGCTGGTCTCAGCCGTCGTGGTGACCGTAGGTGTCGAGGATCTGCTTGGTGCTCTCGCCCCGGAAGACCACGTGCCAGTGCATGTGCTTGGACTCCTGGTACAGCCCGAGGTTCGTGGTCACCGAGCACGACCCGTGCTCCTTCTCGACCCCCGCAGCCACCTCGCGCACCAGCCCGACGACCTCCGTCAGCAGGTTCGCGTCGGCGTGGCCCAGGTCCGTCAGCGACGGCACGTGTTCTTTGGGGATCACCACGATGTGCACCGGGTGCGCGGGGTTGGTGTGGTGGAAGGCGAGAGCCCGGTCCGTCTCCGCGACGATCTCGATCGGCGCCAGGCCGGACAGCGCCTGGTGGCAGTAGAAGTCAGAGACAGCAGTATGACCAGTCGTCACAGTCGGTCACTTTCTGTTTTCGTCGGGCGAGTCGCGCGCCGGCCTGCAGGGCGCGTCTCCCCACACCCTGGAAATCAACCGGACCAGCCGGGTGCAGGCAAACTCAAGGTACACAAAGGGGTGTTACTGGCGCGCTTGATGGACCGGCTCGCCTTCGAGCCCGCCTTAATCCATGCCCGATCGGGTGATGCGTCGCACCCCAAGGACTGGCAGCGCACGGCGGGCGCAGCGCCCCCGCGCACCGCCTCTAAGTCAGTTGACCTGCGTCGGCGCGCAGATCGCTCGGGCGATACGGCTTCCGACAAGGCGTTCGGCGACATCGAGCGGGTACCAACCAGCGCCTGTCACCTCGGACTCCTGCAGACGCCCCACCTCGCCGCGGACCGTGGTGAAGGCGAAGCCGAGGTCCAGGTGGAAGTGCTCTGGCTCGCCCTTCTGAGGCCGGGCGGGCACCAAGCCGTACTCGACGTAAACGGGAGCCGACGAGACGGCAGAGACCTGGCTGGGGTCGATACCGGTCTCCTCCGCCAGCTCGCGCGCTGCCGCCTCGACCAGCGTGGCATCGGTCGGCTCGACGTGGCCGCCCGGCTGCAAGGTGATTCCGTAGGCGCGGTGCTCGACGAGCAGGATCTCGGCGCCTCTGCGGACAACCAGGGCACCGACGGTCACATGCAAGGGGAAGGTGAACCGGGAGGCGAAGTCCTGGCCTTGCCCCAAGAGACGCAGAGGCTCAGACAGCTGCTCAACCTCGTCCGGGTAGTGCTGCAGCTAGGCACCAAGGGCGTCCGAGATGTCGGTGTCCGTGATCGCCACAAGTCAACTCCAGCGAAGGCGTACGGGGCGGGAAGGCTCGCACTCTACAAGTCGCACGGGATTCGCAGTACGCCAACGCGCTCATCTTCACGCCGAAGCGCTCGCTGGCGGCGTTTCGGCCAACCTCCTTCCTCAGTAGCCCTGTTGCTGCAGGCGGGCCGATGCACTATCCACGCTCCGACACGCGCCGAATCTCGGGGATCCCACTGAGACCGAAAGACACCAGTTCGATATCCCGGCGCGGTCGTTGAGCTACCCGACCGCCCCACGCGACCGTCCAGGAGGAACCGCCGTTGACCTCGACTCCCGTGAACGATCAGCACAAGACCACACCGCCTCCTCCCCCGCCGGCGGAGATCACCTACACCGGGCAGTACTCCATCAACCCGCTCGCCGAGGCGTCCTTCCGGCGGATGTGCGCGCAGATCCCCGCCGTCCTGGGCCGGATCGCGCGGCTGTCCTGGCGGATCGACCGGGGCGCCGTGCAGCTGCTTCTCGGCTGCCAGCTGGTCACGGGCGTCTCGGCCGCCGTGCTGCTGACGGCCACCGCCCGCGCCATGGAACCCGTACTCGGACCCGGGTCCGCCGGAGACCGCCTGCGGGGTGCCCTGCCGGCGCTGCTCGTGGTGACGGTCGCCGCCGCCGTGGCTCGGACAGCGAGAGCGGTGGCCTCGTACGCGGGGCGGCGGATCACGCCGCGGTTGACGACGGAGATGGATTCGGCGCTGGTCGAGGCGGTGTGCCGAGTGGAGGCGGCTGCGTACGCGGAGGACGGTTTCTCCGACCGGCGTGAGGCGGCGGAGATGGGGGTGGTGCGCACCCATGTGATGGTGGCCGACGCGCAGCAGTTCGTGTCGGCGGTGATCCGCATGGTCACCGCCGGCGGCGTTCTGTCGGTGCTGAACCCGCTGATGCTGCCGCTGCTGCTGCTCGCCGTGCTGCCGGCCGGTGTCGGGGCGGTGCTGAGCGCGCGGGTGGACTACGAGATCCACTACGGCAACATCGCGGATCGCAACGTACGCGGGATGATGCGCTGGTGGGCCACCGAGTCCAAGTACAGCGACGAGGTCCGCGCGAACTCCATGGTCGACTATCTCGTCTACTGGTACCGGGCCCTGTCGGACCGGTGCGATCGGCGCACCCTGGCCGCCGCGCCACGAACCCTGCGGATCGCTCTGTTGTCCGCGCTCGCCGGTGGCATCTGCCTGGCGGCGACGTGGGGTGCACTGGCGTGGCTGGCGGTCTCCGGCCGGATCGACCTCGCCGTCGCCGCGACGGCCGTGATCGCGGTGCAGACCATGCTCGCCGCCTTGACCCAGGTCGTCACCGGCGGCGCCGCGGTCTTCCACACCAGCCTGTACCTCGGCGACATGCAGAGCTTCCTCGACGAGGCCGCCGACCGCGCGCCCCAGCGGGGTCCTTGCCGTCTGGCCGCCCCGGTGGACGAGATCCATCTGGAAGAGGTGGTCTACCAGTACCCGGGCAAGGACAAGCCCGCCGTCGACGGCGTCTCGCTGGCCCTGCGGCGCGGCCAGATCCTTGCGATCGTCGGGGCGAACGGTTCCGGGAAGAGCACCCTGACCCGGCTGCTGACCGGCATCTACCTGGCGGACAAGGGCACGGTCTCGTGGAACGGCATTGACCTCGCCGACGCCGACCCGGCCTCGGTCTGGCGCCTGACCGGCCTGGTGCCGCAGATCTTCGGGCAGTGGCCGCTGCGCCTGCGCGAGAACGTGACCCTCGGCCAGCCGCGTACCGACGACGACGCACCGGTGTGGGAGGCCGTCGACGCGGTCGGTCTGCGCGACGCCGTCGACGACCTCCCCGCCGGCCTCGACACCCTCCTCGCCCGGGACCTCTGGGGCGGCACGGAACTCTCCGGGGGCCAGTGGCAGCGCATCGCCTGCTCCAGGGCCCTGTACCGCCGGCCCGAACTCCTGATCCTCGACGAGCCCACCTCCCAGATGGACCCCAGGGGCGAACACCAGATCTTCGAGCAGATCAAGGCGATCGCCGCGGACCGCATCACCATCGTCGTCACCCACCGCCTGGAGAACACCAAGATCGCCGACCACATCATCGTGATGGAGCACGGCCGGATCACCGAACAGGGCCGGTACGACGACCTCGCCCACGGCGGCGGAACCTTCGCCGAACTCCTGGAACTCTCCCAGGACCGCTGACCGACCTCACCGCGCCCCCTGCCACGCCCCGCCCGAGAGGGAACCTCGTGACCGCCACCGCATCTACCGCAACCCCGGACTATTGGGAGCCCTTGTGGCACAGCGGCCGTCGATACCGGCCGCTGTGCCAGGCCGAGAAGCAGCTGATGGCCGAGCACCTCGGCCCCGGCGAGGGCCGCCCTGCCCTCGACATCGGCAGCGGCGACGGCGGCCTCGCCCGCCACCTCCACCACGAGCTCGACTACCGCACGACCGGCATCGACTGCTCCCCCAGCGCCATCACGCTCGCCGCCGCCCAGGACGCCGGGTCGGGGCCGACATGGCAGTGCCTGGACATCGCGACCGGCGACCTCACGACGCTCCCGGACCCGGCCTACGCCCTCATCACCTGCCGCCTGGTCTACCGGTGGATGGACGACAAGCCCGGCTTCCTCAGCCGTGTCCGCCACCTGCTCGCGCCCGGCGGAACCTTCTGGGTCGTCACCGAGATCGCCGGCCGCCGCACGACCACCGAGCCGAGCCTCCTCGGCCTCGGCATCCCGCCGGCGGACGCCGAACTGCTCGCGGCCGGCTGGTCCGTCGCGCGGACCGCCGACCTCGACGTCCTGCGCTGCTACGCCCTGCGCCCCTGACCACCCGGCCCCGCGAACGGAAGGAAGTTCATCGTGCTGGACGTCGAGAAGGAAATCGGCGAGATCTGGAGCCTCTATGGTCGCCATCAGCTCGGCCGCACGTTCGACCTGCCTGAGCTGGGCGAATGGGCCTGGGATATGGCGCAGGCCGGGCCCGGAATCAGCGTGCTCGGCGAGGTCGCCGGCCTGCGCGTCCTGGACCTGGGATCCGGAGTCGGCCGACACGCCGCCCACCTGGCCGCCCTCGGCGCCGACGTCACCGCCGTCGACGCCTCCCCCACCCAGCACCAGCGCGCCCTCGCCCGCTACCCCGGCACCCCCGGCCTGCGCCTGGTGTGCGCCGACGCCGTCGACCACCTGCGGGAAGCCGACCCCTACGATCTGGTCTACTCCGTCAGCGGCGTGCCGTTCATGGATCCGCACCGCCTTCTGCCCGCCCTGGCCAACGGCCTCAGGCCCGGTGGGCGGCTGGTGTTCAGCGCGCTGCACACCACCTCGAACGGTGACGGCCCCTCCGGCTCCGTCACGGCCCGCCCCGAGATCCTGCGGCTGCCCGGCTCGGACATCGAGCACCAGATGCACATGTGGGTCCTCGAACCGCAGCTGTGGGAGGACCTCCTCGTCGACCACGGTCTCGTCATGGAGACAGTCACGACGATCGACTCCCCACAGGCCGACCAGCCGCTGTCGTACCGGCTGTACGCGGCTCGCCGCCCGGAACGGATCCGCAGCCGGCCCCGGACATCGGCGCCGCCCGCACCCCACGCGGCGCTGGGGTCGGCATCATCGTGCACGGCCCGGACGGTGTCCTGCTGGGGCGCCACCGGCTCGGGACATGGGAAGTGCCCGGCGGATCGCTGGAGCCCGGCGAGACGTTCACCGAGGCCGTGATCCGAGAGCTCGCCGAGGAAACCGGACTGATCGCGGAACCCGCCGATGTGCAGGTGCTCGGCACACTTCTCGACCACGTGGACGGCATCCTCCGGCTCACGGTGCCCGCGCTGGTCTCCCGCTGGTCCGGCACACCACGGGAGCTGGAGAGAACGATCGGCTCGTGGCGGTTCTGGAGCCTCGACGCACTGCCCCAGCCCCTCTTCGTGCCAAGCAGCCAGTGCCTGACGGCGTGGAACAAGGATCTCCCCCTCGACCACCCGCCAGCCGACTTCCAGCCCTACAACACCGGCCTCGCCTAGCCCGGCGGCCACCACCACCTCAGTAAAGGAGCCCTGCCATGGACCAGCCATCGCGCCCTTCACTCCTCGCCGTCTTCGGCCACCCCGACGACGAAGCACTGCTGGCAGGAGGCGTCCTGGCGCAGCACGCCGCCGCGGGAGCGGACACGGCCGTCGTCACTGCGACGTGGGCCTCTGTTACCCATCGAGCCGCAGAGCTGGCCGATGCCTTGGCTGTTCTCGGCGCCGGGGAACCGCGGATGCTCGGCTACGCCGATGCGCGCGTCCCCGAATCGGCCCCCGCACGGCCTCGACTGTGCGATACGCCGATCGACGAGCTGACCGAGGCGATCGTCTCCCACATCAGGGCGGTACGCCCGCACATCCTGATCACCCACGACGCGTACGGTCAGCTGACCGGGCATCCCGATCACGTCCGCACCCACCAGGCAACCCTCCTCGCCTTCCACGCAGCCGGACTCGAACACCGCTACCCGGACGCGGGGCCGCCCTGGCGCCCCCATGCCCTGTACGCAGCCACGCACCCGCACTCGCGTGCCGGCACTCTGAGCGCGCTCATGAAGCGGGTCGGCAAAACGACACTGAGCGTCCCGGACGAGCAGGTCACCGCGGCGGTCGACGTGGGCAGCCATCTCGACCAGAAGTGGCGGGCCATCCTCGCCCACAGGAGCCAGGTGTCCAGGGAACGCCCCCTGCCCGGCATCCTCTCCCGCCTCGCGCCCGTCGACCGCGAACCACTCATCCGGACCGAGTACTTCACCCGCCTCTCACCCGACCACATGCCCGGCACACGGCCAAACCTGGTCATCTGACGATCACAATGACCACGAACCGAATTAGTGTCGCGCTACGCGCACCGGACCCGATCTCGCAGGCCGGAGTGACGAGTCAGTTACGAACTCGCCCCGAGATCACCATCGCCGACTGGAACGAGGACGCCGACCCGGCGCCCGAGGTCGTCGTGCTCGTGGTGGACACCGTCGACGAGGACGTCCTGCAGCTGCTGCGTCGCATCCGGCGCACCAGCCCGGCCCGCCCCGTCCTCGTGACGACGGGCATTGACGAGCAGAAGTTGGTGAGCGCGGCGGAGTGCGGGGTCGCCGGGGTGATCCGGCGCGCGGAGGCGACGCCCGAGCACCTGGTGCACGTGATCGGCACGGTCGCGAAGGGCGCCGGACACCTCCCTGCCGACCTGGTGGGGCGCCTCTTGGAGGAGGTCGGCCGGCTCCAGGGCCAGGTCCTCGGCCCGCGCGGGCTGCACTTCACTGGGCTCGCGGCGCGCGAGGTGGACGTGCTGCGCCTGGCGGCGGAGGGCTACGACACTGCGGACATCGCCGCGAGGCTCTCGTACTCCGAACGCACCATCAAGAACGTGCTACATGGGGTCATCACCCGCCTGCAGCTGCGCAACCGGACCCACGCGGTGGCCTACGCGATGCGGCAGGGACTCATATGACAAGCCCGATATCACGTGCGTCGACGTCCCCACCTGCAAATACTCGTTTCCCCCTCCGAAAACACCAAGGAGCCCGTTTTGAACACCACCCCGTGGGAGACCATCGGCCAACTCGCCGACCTCTTCACTCGCCTCGATACCGCGCGCGGGATTTCCACTGAGCAGCAGTGGACCCTGCAGGTCCTCAAACTCACCGAGGAGGTGGGCGAGTCGGCCCAGGCCGTGATCGGCGCCTGGGCCACCAATCCCCGGAAGGGACAGAGCCACACCTGGGAGCACGTCCAGGAGGAGGTCGCCGACACCGCAATCACCAGCTTGGTCGCACTGCACCGAATGCTCGGCGACGAGGCGCCAGCCTTCTTCGAAACCCTGCTTACCCAGAAGGCCGCGAAGTTCCTCGCTTGGGGCAATGGGGCCGACGTCCCACCCCTCGAAGGGACGTGAGCAGAACATGAAGGTCATCGGTAGGTCCATGCGGTAAGAGCGTCGGCGAGCAGACTCCCTACTGCCTGAACCCTCGACGGATCTCTTCGGCGAGGAGGCCGTCCTGCTCACTGAGTCCCAGATAGGCCCATGAGATTCCCGCGTCGGCGAGCGCTTCGGCCAGGGTGGCCCTCCCCGGGTACCGGGCTTCGACGGCGTCCAGCTCAGCGGAGCGCGCTGCGATCCGCTGCATGGCCTCGTCACGAGCTGAGGCAGCATCCGCTTCGTCGACCCACGCCTGTGCCTCGTCCAGGGCAAGGCGGGCGTCGGCCTCCTCTCCCTTCAGAGCATCGAAGACCATGCTGATGACCTCCGGCCCTTCCAGGTCGGGCCGCTCAGCGTAGATCTGGCGAAGTTTGTTCTCCAGGAGGATGAAGGACCCTTCTGGAAGGGTGCTGCGCACCGATTCCAGGGCCTTGTCGAGCTGGGCATCGAACTGGTCAGGCATATCCACCGTGGCTCTCGAAGCGGCGCCCTGGGCGTTGTGCCGGTGGCGCTGGGGATCGGACTGGGGAGGCGGGGCCTAGTACTGCAACGGTGTTTGCTGTGACTGGTGGCCAGGTTATGGGGGTGTGTGGCCGCGTTGTTTGTAGTGGCTGATGCGGGCTTGGTGTTGTC
>NZ_JBSFSA010000023.1:0-92847 GCF_053589515.1 Streptomyces sp. NPDC003327
AGGGCATGACGATGGTGGTCGTCACGCACGAGATGGGCTTCGCCCGCTCGGCCGCCAACCGGGTCGTCTTCATGGCCGACGGAAGGATCGTCGAGGAGACGACCCCGGACGAGTTCTTCGGCAACCCGCGCAGCGACCGCGCGAAGGACTTCCTCTCCAAGATCCTCAAGCACTGAGCCTCGGCCGCGGCCGACCCACAGCCCCCAGGGGTGATCATGATGAACCCGCTCAGGAACACCGGGAACCGCACGGCGGACCGGAGCCGCACGGCGGACCGGAGCCGCACGGCGGACGGGAGCCGCTCGGCACGCCGGACCGGCCGGGGCTTGCGGGGCGGCGTCGCGGTGGCCGCCGCCCTCGTCCTCTCCTTCACCTCCGCAGGGCTCGCCACGGGCCTGCCGGCCGGCCACGACGAGGACGACACCATCACCATCGGCATCAAGTACGACCAGCCCGGCGTCGGCCTGAAGACCCCGGACGGCACCTACACCGGCTTCGACGTCGACGTCGCCACGTACATCGCCAAGGAACTCGGCCACGACCCGTCCAAGATCGTGTGGAAGGAGGCGAAGAGCGCCGACCGCGAGACGCTGCTCCAGCGCGGCGACGTCGACTTCATCGCCGCCTCGTACTCGATCAACGACGAGCGGGCGGAGAAGGTGGACTTCGCCGGACCGTACCTCCTCGCCCACCAGGACGTCCTGATGCGGGCCGACGACGACTCCATCAAGCAGCCGTCCGACCTGAACGACAAGAAGCTCTGCTCGGTCACCGGCTCCACCTCCGCCCAGAACGTCAAGGAGAAGCTCGCCCCCGACGCCCAACTCCAGGAGTACGGCGGCTACTCGGAGTGCCTGACCGGTCTGGAGAACGGGGTCATCGACGCCGTCACCACCGACGACTCGATCCTCGCGGGGTACGCCTCCCAGAGCCAGTTCAAGGACAAGTTCAAGCTCGGCGGCTTCAAGATGAGCAACGAGAACTACGGCATCGGCGTCCAGAAGGGCAGCGACCTGAAGGACAAGATCAACACCGCCCTGGAGAAGATGGTCGAGGACGGCTCCTGGGAGGCCGCGGTGAAGAAGAACTTCGGACCCGCCGGGTACCAGAACGAACCCGCCCCGAAGATCGGCACCGTCGTCCAGTGAGCGGGCCGTCGTGTTCGACTTCCTCGAGGGCTACGACCTCCTCGGAGCCTTCTGGGTGACGGTGCAGCTCACCGTCTACTCGGCGATCGGCTCCCTCGTCTGGGGGACGCTCCTGGCCGCCATGCGCGTCAGCCCCGTTCCCCTCATGCGGGGCTTCGGCACCGTCTACGTCAACGTCGTCCGCAACATCCCGCTCACCGTCATCATCGTCTTCACCTCGCTCGGCCTCTTCCAGACGCTCGGGGTCGGACTCGGCGCCGAACGGTTCACCACGATCAACTTCCGGCTCGCCGTCCTCGGGCTCACCGCCTACACCAGCGCCTTCGTCTGCGAGGCCCTCCGCTCCGGCATCAACACCGTCCCCCTCGGACAGGTCGAGGCGGCCCGCGCCATCGGGCTCAGCTTCCCCCAGGTCCTGCGGATCATCGTGCTCCCGCAGGCCTTCCGGTCCGTGGTCGCCCCACTCGCCAACGTCCTCATCGCGCTCACCAAGAACACCACCGTGGCGGCGGCGATCGGCGTGGCCGAAGCCGCGCTGCTGATGCGGGAGATGATCGAGAACGAGGCCCAGCTCATCCTCGTCTCCGCCGTCTTCGCCGTCGGCTTCCTCTGCCTGACCCTGCCCACGGGGCTGCTGCTCGGCCGGGTCGCCAAGAAGGTGGCGGTGAAGCGATGAGTGGAACGAAGGGAGCGAGGGGGCGGGAGGGGCGGGTGAGGGGAGCGAGGGGGAGGGGGGAGCGAGGGAGGGGGATGCGGGAGAAGACGGCGAAGGTGAGGCCCACCGTCCTCTACGACGTGCCAGGCCCGCGCGCCCGCCGGCGCAACCTCCTGTGGACCGTCCTGTTCCTGCTCGCGCTCGCCGCCGTCGTCTGGTGGGTCGTGGTGAGCCTCGCCGAGAAGAACCAGCTCGCATGGGCCAAGTGGGAGCCGTTCTTCACCGACGCCCGCGTCTGGGAGACGTACCTCCTGCCCGCCCTCAAGAACACGGTGATCGCCGCGGCGCTCGCCATGGTGATCGCCCTGCCCCTCGGCGCCCTCCTCGGCATCCTCCGGCTCTCCGACCACCGCTCCCTGCGCCTTGTCGCCGGGACGGTCGTCGAGTTCTTCCGGGCGATCCCCGTCCTGATCCTCATGCTCTTCGCGAACGCCGCCTACTCGGAGTTCACCGACATCAGCCCCGACACCCGCCCCCTGTACGCGGTCGTCACCGGGCTCGTCCTCTACAACGCGTCCGTCCTCGCGGAGGTCGTCCGTGCCGGGATCCTCGCCCTGCCCTCCGGGCAGACGGACGCGGCCAAGGCCATCGGCATGCGCAAGGGCCAGACCATGGCGTACGTGCTGCTGCCGCAGTCGGTCACCGCCATGCTGCCCGCCCTGGTCAGCCAGCTCGTCGTCATCGTCAAGGACACCGCACTCGGCGGCGCCATGCTCGGATTCTCCGAACTGCTGGCCTCCGTCCGGCCCATGAGCGCCAACTACGGCGCCAACACCATCGCCTGCTTCACGGTCGTGGCCGTGCTGTTCGTCGTGCTCAACTTCGCCCTCACCACCTTCGCCTCGTGGCTGGAGGCCCGTCTGCGCCGTGCGAGGAAGTCGAGCGGAGCGGTGGTCGGCGCCGACGCCGTCGAAGACCTCGCCACCCCCACCGGACCCGAGGGGGGCGGCCCCGGCCCCACGCCCCGCGGATGAGGGGGACCCCGCCGAGAGGGAGCGGGAAGGACGGCACAGGCCGCGCCGTGCCGGGTAACGAACCGGTTCCCGGGGGTCCGTTCGGCGCGTTCATGAGGGACACTGCTTCCGTGCGCGGACATCTCCCTGACGACAGCCCCGGTTTCGTGGGGCGCCGGACGGAACTGGCCCGGGTTTCCGAGGCGTTGGCGGAGCACCGCCTCGTGACCGTGACCGGCGTCGGGGGAGTGGGCAAGACCCGGCTCGCCCTGCGCGCCGCGCACCGCGCCGCCCCGCTGTTCCCGGACGGCGCCTGGTGGACCGACCTCACCCCGCTCGATGGCGACCGGCTGCTCCTCTCCCTCGTCGCCGACTCGGTGGACCTCTCCGACCACACGCCCGGCATGGGCGCCGCCGCGCTCCACCGTCACCTCGCCGACAGCCGCCTCCTCCTCGTCCTCGACTCCTGCGACCACCTCGCCGCACCCTGTGCCCGGCTCGTCGCCGACCTCCTCGACGCGGCACCCGGCCTCACCGTCCTCGCCACCGCCCGCGGCGCGCTCGGCGTCCCCGGCGAACACGTCCTCGCCCTCGACCCGTTGCCGCCGTCCGGCCGCGACGCCCTGGACCTCCTGCGCCGCGCGGCCGGGGAACACCTGCCGGCCGCCGGAGTGGGCGGCGAGATCTGCGTACGCCTCGAAGGCATCCCCCTGGCCCTCGAACTGGCCGCGGCCCAGATACGGCTCCAAGGCGCCGAGGCCGTCCGCGACCAGCTCGGCACCCGCTTCGACGGCCGCCCCGGCGAGGCCCCGCCCGGAGCCCGCTTCGACGTCCTCGCGCACCCGGAGCGGGTGTGGCCCAGTCGCCACCAGACCCTGCGCGCCGCCATCGGCTGGAGCCACGAGCTGTCCGAGCCCCTCGAACGGCTCCTCTGGGCCCGCCTCTCCGTCTTCCGCGGCCCCTTCGACCTCGCGTCGGCGACCGCCGTGTGTGCCGGCGGGCCCCTCACCCCCGCGCTCCTGCCCGGCGCGCTCGACGGCCTCGTCCGCGCCTCCGTCGTCCGGCATCCGGACGGCGCGGGGCGCCACCGCATGCTCGACACCCTCCGCGAGTACGGCGCCCTCTGGCTCGACCGGCTCGGCGAGACCGCGGCCGTCGCCGACCGGCACGCCCACCACTTCCGACAGGTGGCCCGCCGCGCGGGCGCCGCCTGGCAGAGCGCACCCGATGCGCCGCCGGGCGTCTCACGCATCCGGGGCGCGGTGGGAGATTCCCGTACGCCGGAGGCTCACGGCGCCTCGGGGCCTGCCCGCGCGTCCGGGACCGCCGGTATCCCAGGTGCTGCCGGGCCCGCCGGTACCCCGGGGGCCTCCCGTGCCTCCGGGACCGCCGGTACCCCAGGTGCTGCCGGGCCCGCCGGTATCCCAGGTGCCGTCGGCGCCTCCGGGCTCGCCCGCGCCGCCGCGCCCGCCGGTGCTCCGGCGGGCGCGCGTCCGCCCCACTGCGGCCAGCCGGGGATCGACGCCCACCACACCGACCTGCGCACCGCCCTCGACCGGCTCCTGCGCACCGACCCCGACGCCGCCCTCGACCTCATCGGCTCCGTCGCCTTCGCCTGGTCCTGCCGCGGCCGCCTCCGTGAGGCGCGCGACGGTCTCGAACAGGCCCTCCTGCTCAGCGGCGCCCGGGGCAGGACACGGACCCGCGCGCTCTGGGCCCTCGGCGTGACCCTCATCCTCCAGGGCGACCTCGGCCCCGCCCAGGAGATCAGCGAGCGGTGCGCGCGCGAGGCCCGCTACACGGAGTACCAGGAGGCCAGGGACGCGGGTCGCGCCGACCGCGACCGGCCGGGCGAGCTCACGCTGGACGCCGCCGCCCTCGCCGGCCTCCTCGCCCTCACCACCGGCCGGGCCCTGGCCGCCGCCGTCGTCGTCGGACACGTCCTCGACGCCGCTCCCGAGGAACACGAGGAAACGGGAGAACCCCAAGCACCCGGAATGCCCCAAGAACTTGGAGAGCGCGAAGAATCCGGCGCGCCCGGTCGACGCGGTGCGGCCGCGGGGGCACCCGGGCCCGACCCGCGCGGCGCGTCCGCCGCGCGCCTCCGCTGCCAGCTCGTACGGATCTTCGCCCTCACCGGCCTCGGCCACCTCGCCGAGGCCCGCGCCCGGGCCCTCGCGCTCCGTACCGTGTGCGAGGAGCTGAACGAGCTCGGGACCCGCACGGCCCTGGAGTACCACCTCGCCCTCACCGGCCTCCTGGAGGGCGACCCGGCCACGGCCGCCGACCACGCGCGCGCCATGCTGGAAGGCACCCGCCGCCTCGGCGCCAGCCTCGGCGTCGCCCTCGGCCTCGACGTCCTCGCCACCGCGCTCGCCGCCGCGGGGGACGGCGAGCGCGCTGCGGACGTCTCCGGCACCGGAGAGGCCTACTGGCGCTCCACGGGGCAGCCGCGGCGCGGCCTGCCCGGCCTGCGGGCGCTGCGCGAGAAGTACACGGACACCGCCCGCGCAACGATCGGCGAGCCCGCCTACGAGGAGATCTTCCTCCGCGCCCTCACCGGCCTCCCGCAGGACGGCCTCGACCGCGCCCTGCGCGGCACCCTCCGCTCCTGACCACCCTCCGCTCCTGTACGCCGTCCACCCGGCACCCTTCCCGCTCCCGTGGCCGCGGCCCGGGCCGACACCCGAGGCGCGGAGCCCCGCGCCGTCGCGCCGCCCCCACCCCGTAAAGTCGGTTGCGTCGCACGTACCAGCCCGACGAGGAGAACCCCGTGACCGACCCGGCGCCCATCGACCGCCAGCAGCAGATCGCCCGGGAGCTGGAGGTCGCCGAGACCTTCGACCCGAAGGCGGAGATCGAGCGACGGGTGGCGTTCCTCGCCGAGCGGCTCACCTCCACCGGTCTGCGCTCCCTCGTCCTCGGGATCAGCGGTGGCGTCGACTCCACCACCGCCGGCCGACTCTGCCAGCTCGCCGTCGAGCGCGTGCGCGCCGCCGGGCACGACGCCACCTTCTACGCCATGCGCCTGCCGTACGGCGTGCAGGCCGACGAGCAGGACGCGCAGACCGCCCTGGGCTTCATCCGGGCCGACCGCGTCCTCACCGTGGAAGTCAAGCCGGCCAGCGACGCGGCCCTCGACGCCTGCCTCGCGGGCGGCGTGACCTTCCGCGACGCCCACCACCAGGACTTCGTGCAGGGCAACATCAAGGCCCGCCAGCGGATGATCGCGCAGTACGCCGTCGCGGGCGCGCACGACGGGCTCGTCGTCGGCACCGACCACGCAGCCGAGGCCGTCTCCGGGTTCTTCACCAAGTTCGGCGACGGCGCCGCCGACGTCGTCCCGCTCACCGGCCTGACCAAGCGGCGCGTCCGCGCCGTCGCCGCCGAGCTGGGCGCCCCTGCCGAGCTGGTCTGGAAGACCCCGACGGCGGACCTGGAGACCCTGGACCCGGGCAAGCCCGACGAGGACGCGCTCGGCGTCACGTACGACGACATCGACGACTTCCTGGAGGGCAAGCCCGTCTCGGAGGCCGCCCACACCGCGATCGTCCGCCGCTACGAGCTCACCGAGCACAAGCGACAGCTGCCGATCACGCCCTGAGCCCGGAGCCCGATGCCCTGAGCCCGAAGCCCTGAGCCGCCCGACGCGGTGAGGGCCCGTTCCCTGAGCGGGCCCGGCGTGGGCGGCGGATCCTGGAAGGGGACCCCGGAACGGTCGGGTCCCCTGAAGGGAGAACACCATGTTCGGCCAGACCTCGGCGTTCAGCGGCTTCTCGGTCGACGACCTCGACGCCGCCCGGCGTTTCTACGGCGACACCCTCGGTCTCGAGGTGACCGACGAGGGCCCGCCGGAGATGGGCGCGCTGCACCTCACCCTGGCGGGCGGGACCCGCGTCTTCGTCTACGCCAAGGACGACCACGCCCCCGCCACGTACACGATCCTCAACTTCCTCGTCGACGACATCGATGCGGCCGTCGACGGCCTGACGGGACGCGGGGTGACCTTCGAGCGCTACCCCGGGTTCGACGCGGACGAGAAGGGGATCATGCGCGGTGACGGCGAGGGCCGTCCCTCCATCGCCTGGTTCACCGACCCGGCGGGGAACGTCCTCTCCGTCCTGCAGACGAGCTGACTCCGGACTGGCTGACCCCGGACGAGCCGACTCCGGACGGGCTGACTCCGGACGGGCTGACCCCGGGCGAGCCGACTCCCGCGCGCGGCCGACGGCCCTGCCCCGAACGGCCCGGCCGGGGTGCGGGCCGCCCCCGCCGCCCCTGCAATGAGAGGGTGACCGCGCCGCCCGACGACTGCCTCGCCCGCAACGAGTGGATCTGCGGCGCCTACCTGTCGACGCGCAGCGAGATCCTCGCCGACGCGGCCGCCCAGCACCTCCGGCTCACGGCCGTCTCCGTCGCCCTCGCCGTGCTCCTCGCGCTGCCCCTGGCGCTCGCGGCCCGCCGCTGGCGCTGGGCGGCGGGCCCCGTCCTCGGCGTCACCACCGTCCTCTACACGATCCCCGCGCTCGCTATGTTCTCGCTGCTGCTGCCGCTGTACGGCCTCTCCGCCTCGCTCGTCGTCGCCGGGCTCGTCCTCTACTCGCTCACCCTCCTCGTACGGAACCTGCTCGCCGGGCTCCGCGCCGTTCCCGAGGAGACCCGGCAAGCCGCCCGCGGCCTCGGATACGGCCCGGTCCGCCTGCTGCTCACCGTCGAACTGCCGCTCGCCCTGCCCGCCGCGATGGCCGGGCTGCGGATCGCGACCGTCTCCGCCGTCTCCCTCGTCACCATCGGCGCGATCGTCGGCCACGGCGGCCTCGGGAACCTCATCTACGCCGGAATGAACACCTACTTCAAGGCACAGGTGCTCACCGCCTCCGCGCTCTGCGTCCTGATCGCCGTCGCCGCCGACCTGCTCCTGCTCGGCGCGCAGCGGCTGCTGACCCCCTGGACCCGGGCGCAGCCGCGGTGAACACGCTCTCCGCCGCCTGGTCGTGGCTCACCACCGCGTCCCACTGGTCGGGTGAGGGCGGTGTCGGGCACCGGCTCGCCGAGCACCTCCTCCTCACCGGTGTCAGCCTCGCCCTCGGCTGCCTGCTCGCGCTGCCCGTCGCCCTCGTCCTCGGCCACCTCGGCAAGGGCGGCGCGCTCGCCGTCAACCTCGCCAACGCCGGCCGTGCGGTCCCGACCTTCGCGGTGCTCGTCCTCCTGATCCTCAGCCCCCTCGGCACGTACGGCCCGTGGCCCACGATCATCGCCCTCGTCCTCTTCGCCGTTCCGCCGCTGCTGACCAACGCGTACGTGGGGATGCGGGGCGTCGACGCCGACGTCGTACGCGCTGCCCGCGGCATGGGCATGACGGGCCGCCAGACGCTCGCCCGGGTGGAAGTGCCGCTCGCGCTGCCGCTGATCCTCACCGGCGTCCGTGTCGCCGCCGTGCAGCTCGTGGCCACCGCCACCGTGGCGGCCCTCGCGGGCGGCGGCGGACTCGGGCGGATCATCACCGCGGGCTTCAACCTCGCCTCCACCCCGCAGGTCGTGGCGGGCGCCTTCCTCGTCGCCGTCCTGGCGCTCCTGGTGGAGGGCGTCTTCGAGGCCGCCGAACGGCTCGCCCCGGCCCGGCGTGCGCGGGAGAGGGGCGGAGCGTGACGGCGAGGACGCCGCCGCGGGCCGCGCGGACCGGGCTACCGCTCGGGCCGGGCTCGGTGCTCGCGTCGTCCCCCGTGCTCGCGCTGTCCACGGTGCTCGCCGTGCTCGGGCTGCTCGCGCTGCTCTCCGGGTGCGCCGCCGGGCCCGCCCTGGAGGACCGGGAGGACGTCACCGCCCCGCCCGGGGACCGGCGCCGACTGACCGTCGGCTCGGCCGGGTTCACCGAGAGCGACCTCCTCGCCCGGATGTACGCCCTCCTCCTCGAAGACGCCGGGTACCGCATCACCGTCCTCTCCGTCACCAACCGCGAACTGTACGAACCGGCCCTGGAGAGCGGCCGGATCGACGTCGTACCGGAGTACGCCGCCACCTTCGCCGACTGGCTGAACGCCAGGACCAACGGTCCCGACGCGCCCACCGTCGGCTCGCCCGACCTCACCGCCACCATGACGGCGCTCCGCGCGCTCGCCGGTCCGCGCGGGCTCGCCGTGCTCGACCCCGGCCGCGCCGCCGACCAGAACGCCTTCGCGGTCACCGCCGCGTACGCCGCCGAGCACCGCCTGCGCACCCTCAGCGACCTCGGCGCCGCCCGCCTCCCCGTGCGGCTCGCGGCGGGGGACGAGTGCGTGAAGCGGCCCTACTGCGCCCCCGGCCTCAAGGAGGTCTACGGCATCGACGTGACGGCGGTCGACCCCAAGGGCGTCGGCACGACGCAGGCCAAGCAGGCCGTCCAGAGCGGAGAGGACCAGCTGGTGCTGACCACGACCACCGACGCCACCCTCGACGACTTCGGCCTGGTCCTCCTCGCCGACGACCGACAGCTCCAGAACGCCGACCACATCGTCCCCGTCGTCAACCGCGCCCGCGCCGGCGGTCCGCGCGTCACCGGCGCCCTCGACCGGCTGAACACCGTCCTGACCACGGCCGACCTCGCCGGCCTCAACGAGCGGGTGGATTCCTGGCGACGGCTGCCGGAGGACGTGGCCCGCGACTACCTCGTGGCCAAGGGACTCATCGGCCGCACCTGAACCGGCCGGCCCCGGGTCCTCGACCGGCTCCTCGCCCCCCTCCCGCGGCGAACTCCGACGGATCCCGGGCGGGCGTTACCCCGCCGGCCGCGGCGGCCGCCCGTATCCTGCGGTCATGATCGACACGGACGCCACGGACCTGACCGAGATGCCCGACGACTGGCAGCGCGCCCTCGCCGTCGTCGCCCACCCCGACGACCTGGAGTACGGCTGCGCGGCGGCCGTCGCCGCCTGGACCGACGCGGGGAAGGAGGTCGTCTACGTCCTCGCGACCCGCGGTGAAGCCGGCATCGACGGCATCGACCCCGCGACCTGCGCCCCGCTGCGGGAGCGGGAGCAGCGCGACAGCGCCGCCGTCGTCGGCGTGGAGACCGTCGAGTTCCTCGACCACCGGGACGGCGTGATCGAGTACGGGCTCGGCCTGCGCCGTGACATCGCCGCCGCGATACGCCGCCACCGCCCGGAACTCGTCGTCACCCTCAACCACCGGGACACCTGGGGCGGAACGCCGGGCGCGCCCTGGAACACGCCCGACCACCGGGCGGTCGGCCGTGCCGCCCTCGACGCGGCCGGGGACGCGGGCAACCGCTGGATCTTCCCCGAACTCATCGAGCAGGGCCTCGCCCCGTGGGACGGGGTCCGCTGGGTCGCCGTCTCCGGCTCCAGCACCCCGACCCACGCGATCGACGCGACCCCCGGCATGGACCGCGCGATCGCCTCGCTGCTCTGCCACCGCGCCTACATCGAGGGCCTGACCGACGAGAACCCCGAGGAGTACGTCCGCGGCTTCCTCGGCGCGACGGCCGCCCGCGCCGCGGACCGCTTCGGCGGCCGCCCCGCGGTGACGTTCGAGTTGTTCCCGCGCTGACACCGCCGTTCACCGGAGCCGGAGCCGGGTCCGGGGCCGGGGCCGGAGCCGGAGCCGGGGCTCAGCCCATCGGGGCGGGCTTCAGGATCGCGAACGGGGCGCCGGCGGGGTCGGCGAACCAGGCGAGCCGGCCGACGTCCGGGATGTCGGCCGGCGGAAGGAGGACGCTGCCGCGCGCCCCCTCGACCGTACGGGCGGTGGCGTCGGCGTCCTCCACGGCGAAGTACGGCACCCAGCGGGCCCGGTGGTCGCCCTCCTGGAGCTGCGCGGCGCCGCCCCAGGAGGTGTCCTCCTGGTCGCCGTCGGCGGTGGAGATCACCCGGTACGTCATGCCGGGGGCCTCCATCTCCGCCCAGCGCCAGCCGAACAGGGACCGGTAGAACGCCAGGTCGGTCTCGGGGTCGGGCACGTGCAGCTCGGCCCAGACGAGCGTGTTCGTGTCCGAGGTCCGCTCCAGGCCCTGGACCGTGCCGGGCTGCCAGACGGCGAACTCGGCGCCGGCCGGGTCCGTGAGGCACGCCATCCGGCCGGCGTCCATGACGTCCATCGCGGGGACGCGGACGGCGCCGCCGGCGGACTCGGCGGCCTTCTGGGTGGCGTCCACGTCCGGCGTACGGAAGTAGATCGTCCAGGCGCTGGAGGCGCCCTCCTCGGTGAGCGGCCCGAGCGCGGCCACCGTCCTGCCGTCCTGCTGGAAGAAGCCGTAGCCGCCGGCCTCGGGACCGGCCGAGCGGAACTCCCAGCCGAAGACGGCGCCGTAGAACGCGGCCGCCGCGTCCGTGTCGGGGCTGCCGAGGTCGATCCAGCAGGGCGACCCCGTGGTGTACTCCGTACCGAGCATGAGCGCTGTCCCGTCCTTCCGTCGCATGGGCACTGGCCGAAAGACGGCCGCCATGGCCGATCCTCGCCCCTCGAAGGACGCGGCGCAGCCGCACCCGCACGGGTTCATCCGACCGGCGGACCCCGGACCCTCAGGCCCCCGGACCCCGGGCCCTCAGACCCCCGCCCGGGTCTCCAGGTCCGTCATGAGGAGGTCCCCGTTGAGGGCGGTGGCCGCGCGGTAGCCGAGGCTCGCGGCGTTCACGACCTGCTCCTGCGGGCCCGTGACGTTGCCGGCCGCCCAGACACCGGGGACGCTCGTGCGGCCCGTCTCGTCGACCGCGACGAACGCCCCGAACGGCGTCTCGCGCAGCTCCGCCCCCAGCTGCCGCAGCACCCCGTCCCGGGCCGCGAGGCGCGTCGCCCCGGCGAAGACCACGGACCGCCCGACCACCCGCCCGTCGGCGAGCCGGACGCCGGTCAGCGCGTCGTCCTCGACGACGAGCCCCGCCACCTCGCCCGGCACGACCCGTACCCCGGCGGCGTCGAGCAGCGCCGCGTCCCGGTCCGACAGCGCGTCGACGGTGTGCAGGAAGAGGACCACGTCGTCGGACCAGTGGGAGACCGTCAGCGCCTGGTGCGCGGGCATCCGGGGGTGGGCGAGCACGCCGAAGGCCCGGTCGCGGACCTCCCAGCCGTGGCAGTACGGGCAGTGGAGCACGTCCCGGCCCCAGCGCTCGGCGAGCCCGTCGACCGCCGGGAGCTCGTCGACGAGACCGGTGGTGACGACGAGCCGCCGCGCGGCGACGGTGCCGCCGTCGGCGAGGGTGAGGACGAAGCCGTCGCCCTCGCGCGCCGCGCCCGTCACCTCGCCGGAGCGCAGGCCCACCCCGTACGCCTCGACCTCCCGCCGCCCGGCGGCCAGGAACTCGGCCGGGGTCATGCCGTCCCGCGACAGATACCCCTGCATGTGGGAGGAGGGGGGGTTGCGGGGTTCGCCCGCGTCGATCACCAGGGTCCGGCGGCGGGAGCGGCCGAGGACCAGCGCGGCGCTGAGCCCCGCCGCCCCGCCGCCGATCACCACGGCCTCGTACCTGTCGTCGGCCGGCGCGTCCGTGCGTGCCTTCATGTCGTGCCCGTCCTTCCGTGTGTCCGGGAGCGCGTCCGGGCGGGCGCTCCTCGCGTCGCCCGTCGCTTCGTTCCTGGGGGAGAGCCTCACTCCAGCTGCCCGACAACGGCAAGCAAGCTTGCCGATTCTGCAACACTGGACGTATGACCGAAGACGACCGCATCGACACCGTCCTCAACGAGGTCGGCCCCCGCCTGCGCCGGGTCCGCCGCGACCGCGGCGTGACGCTCGCCGAGCTCTCCGAGGCCACCGGCATCTCCGTGAGCACCCTCTCCCGCCTGGAGTCCGGGCAGCGCAAGCCCAGCCTGGAGCTGCTCCTGCCGCTCGCCCGCGCCCACCAGGTCCCGCTGGACGAGCTGGTCGGGGCGCCGCCCGTGGGCGACCCCCGGGTCCGGGCCAAGCCGATCGTCCGCCACGGCCGGACGATGTTCCCGCTGACCCGGCAGCCCGGCGGCCTTCAGGCGTACAAGGTGATCCAGGAGAAGTCGTCCGGGGCACCCGACCCGCGCGTCCACGAGGGGTACGAGTGGCTGTACGTCCTCTCGGGGCGGCTGCGGCTCGTCCTCGGCGAGCACGACGTGGTGCTCGCGGCGGGGGAGGCGGCCGAGTTCGACACCCGCGTGCCGCACTGGTTCGGACCGGCGGACGACGGGCCGGTGGAGTTCCTGAGCCTCTTCGGCCCCCAGGGGGAGCGCATGCACGTGCGGGCGCGCCCCAAGAACTCCGTCTGAGCCGGTTCCCCCAGGGGCAAGCGACCGCTTAGTATGCAGCCGACCGCTCGGTACGGACGGAGGCTTCGGATGCAGGCATGGCGTGTGCACGAGAACGGCGAACCGGGTGCGGTGATGCGCCTCGACACGGTGGAACCGCCCACCCCCGGGCCCGGGCAGGTCCTGCTGAAGGTCCGCGCCGCGAACGTCAACTTCCCCGACGCGCTGCTCTGCCGCGGCCACTACCAGGTGCGGCCCCCGCTCCCCTTCACCCCCGGCGTCGAGATCTGCGCCGAGACCGAGGACGGCCGCCGCGTCATCACCACCACCGCCCTTCCGCACGGCGGCTTCGCGGAGTACGCCCTCGCCGACGCCGCCGGGCTGCTCCCCGCCCCCGAGTCCCTCGACGACGCCGAGGCCGCCGCCCTGCACATCGGCTACCAGACCGGCTGGTTCGGCCTCCACCGCCGCGCCGCCCTCCAGGAGGGCGAGACCCTCCTCGTCCACGCCGCCGCGGGCGGGGTCGGCAGCGCGGCCGTCCAGCTCGGCAAGGCGGCCGGCGCCACCGTCATCGGCGTCGTCGGCGGACCGGAGAAGGCCGAGGCGGCCCGTGCGCTCGGCTGCGACCTGGTCGTCGACCGCCGCTCCGAGGACGTCATCGCCGCCGTCAAGGCCGCGACCGGCGGCCGGGGCGCCGACGTGATCTACGACCCCGTCGGCGGCGAGGCCTACCAGCAGTCCGCCAAGTGCGTGGCCTTCGAGGGCCGGATCGTGATCGTCGGCTTCGCGAGCGGCACCGTCCCGGCCCCCGCCCTCAACCACGCCCTCGTCAAGAACTACTCGATCCTCGGCCTCCACTGGGGCCTGTACGCCCAGAAGGACCCGGCGCTCGTCGGCCGGTGCCACGAGACCCTCACGGCGTACGCGGCCAAGGGCCTCGTCAAGCCGCTCGTCGGCGCCCGCGTCCCCCTCGCCGGGGCCGCCGACGCCGTCCAGCGCGTCGCCGACGGCACCACCACCGGCCGCCTCGTCGTCCTCCCGGAAGGAGCCCGCGCATGACCGACGCCGACGAACTGCGCACCCGCACGCGGCAGTTGCTCACCGAGCATCCACCCGCCACCACCGACCGCACCGACTTCCTGAAGGCCCGCTTCGACGCCGGACTCGCCTGGGTGCACTACCCCGTCGGCCTCGGCGGACTCGACGCGCCCCGGTCCCTGCAGGCCGTCGTCGACGCCGAACTCGCCGCCGCCGGAGCCCCCGACAACGACCCGCGCCGCATCGGCATCGGCCTCGGCATGGCCGCCCCCACCCTCCTCGCGTACGGCTCCGAAGAGGTCAAGTCCCGCTTCCTGCGCCCCCTCTGGGTCGGCGAGGAAGTCTGGTGCCAGCTCTTCAGCGAACCCGGCGCGGGCTCCGACCTCGCCGCGCTCGGCACCCGGGCCGTCCGGGACGCCGCCACCGGCGACTGGATCGTCGACGGGCAGAAGGTGTGGACCTCCAGCGCCCACGTCGCCCGCTGGGCCATCCTCATCGCCCGCACCGACCCCGACCTCCCCAAGCACCGGGGCATCACCTACTTCGTCTGCGACATGAGCGACCCCGGCGTCGAGGTCCGGCCGCTGCGCCAGATCACCGGCGAGGCCGAGTTCAACGAGGTCTTCCTCACCGGCGTCCGCATCCCCGACGCCCACCGCCTCGGCGAGGTCGGCGACGGCTGGCGCGTCGCCCGGACCACCCTGATGAACGAGCGCGTCTCCATCGGCGGCGCCCGCCTCCCCCGCGAGGGCGGCATGATCGGGAAGGTCGCCGCGACCTGGCGCGAGCGCCCCGAACTGCGCACCCACGACCTGCACCGGCGCCTGCTCGACCTCTGGGTCGACGCCGAGGTCGCCCGGCTCACCGGAGAGCGACTGCGGCAGCAGCTCGTCGCCGGCCAGCCCGGCCCCGAAGGCAGTGCGACGAAACTCGGCTTCGCCCGGCTCAACCAGGCCCTCAGCGGCCTCGAACTCGAACTCCTCGGCGACGACGGCCTGCTGTACGAGGACTGGACGATGCGCCGCCCCGACCTGGTCGACTTCACGGGCCGCGACGCCGGCTACCGCTATCTGCGCTCCAAGGGCAACTCGATCGAGGGCGGCACCACCGAGGTGCTCCTCAACATCGTCGCCGAACGGGTCCTGGGCCTGCCGCCCGAGCCCCGCAACGACAAGGACGTCGCCTGGAAGGACCTGGCCCGATGACACCCCTGCTCTACTCGGAGACCGAGGACGACCTGCGGGCGGCCGTGCGGGCGCTGCTCACCGACCGGGCCGGGCCGCAGGCCCTGCTGGACCGGATCGAGACCGGTGATCCGTACGTCCCCGGCGTCTGGAGCGGCCTCGCCGCCGACATGGGCGCCGCCGGGCTGCTGGTCCCGGAGAAGCTCGGCGGCCAGGGCGCGAGCCACCGCGAGGCCGCCGTCGTCCTGGAGGAGCTGGGCCGGGCGGTGACCCCTGCCCCGTACCTGACGAGCTCCGTCGTGGCGACCGGGACGCTGCTCGCGCTCGACGGCCCGGGGACGGCCGCCGTGGGCGACCTCCTCGCCTCGCTCGCCTCCGGCGAGCGCGTCGCGGTCCTCGCCGTCCCGTTCTCGACGGCGCCGCCCGCGCCGACGGCCGACGGCGCCGAGCCCACCGCGGCGGGCCCCGCGCGGGCGGTCGCCGACGCCGTGGCCGCCGACGTGTTCCTCGTCCCGCGCCCCGACGGGCTGTACGCGGTGCCCGCCGCCGACGCCGTCGTCACGCCCCTGACCCCGCTCGACCTGACCCGCCCCGTGGCCGTCGTCGACGCGAGCGGCGCCGGGGGCACCCGGCTCGCCGACGCCGTCGCCGCCCGCGCCGCCGTCGGGCGGGGCCTGCTCGCGGGCGCCGGACTGCTCGCCTCCGAGCAGCTCGGCCTCGCCGCCTGGTGCCTGGAGGAGACCGTCCGCCACACCCGGGAGCGGCACCAGTTCAACCGGCCCGTCGGCTCCTTCCAGGCGCTCAAGCACCGCATGGCCCAGCTCTGGCTGGACCTGGTCGGCGCCCGGGCGGCGGCCCGCGCCGCCGCGGACGCCCTGGCCACCGGCGCCCCGGACACCGCGCTGACCGTGGCCGTGGCCCAGGCGTACTGCTCCAAGGTCGCCGTCCGCGCCGCCGAGGAGTGCGTCCAGCTGCACGGCGGCATCGGCATGACCTGGGAGCACCCGGCGCACCTGGCGCTCAAGCGGGCGAAGGCCGACCAGATCGCCCTCGGTTCGGCGGGCCGGCACCAGGACGCGATCGCGGCGCTGATGGAGCTGCCCGCCCCCGTGTGAGCGGCCCGCCCCCGTATCAGCGGGCCGACGGCCCCGGCGTAAGGGGCCCCCGTGTCCACGCCCCTCTACATGCTGTTTAATTGCATGCTGTTCGCAATAACAGTTGATCTTCAAAAGGGGTGTGGACACGATGACCGCGCGATCCCTCCGCGGCACGGCCGCCGCCGTCCTCGCGGGAACCGTGGCCTTCACGGCGGCCTGCACGAACCCCGGCCCCGCGGGGGACGCGGCCGGGCCCGCGGACTCCGCGGTCGTCGGCATCGCCTACGAGCCCGAGACCCTCAGCCCCCTCCTCGGCTACGGCAAGGACGGCAACTCCAAGATCTTCGACGGGCTCCTCGCCTTCGACGCCGACCTGAAGCTGCGGCCCGCCCTCGCCGTCCGGCTGCCCCACATCAGCGACGGCGGCCTCACCTACACGTACACGCTCCGCACCGGCGTGACCTTCAGCGACGGCGCGCCCTTCACGGCGAAGGACGTCGTCTACACCTACCGCACCATCCTCGACCCGAAGACGAACAACCCCTCCCGCACCGAACTCGACGCCCTGAAGAGCGTCGAGGCCGTCGGCGACGACACCGTCGTCTTCCGGCTCAAGTACCCCTACGCCCCCTTCGCAGAGCGCACCGTCCACGCCATCGCCCCCGAGCACGTCGCGGGGAAACAGGACGTCAACACCGGCGCCTTCACCACCCGGCCCATCGGCACCGGACCGTACGTCCTCACCTCCTGGTCCAAGGGCGAGAAGCTCAGCTTCGAGGCCAACCCGTCCTACTGGAACGGCGCGCCCCCGGTGAAGAGGTTCACCATGGCGATCATCAAGGACGACGACGTCCGCGCCACCCGGCTGCGCGCCGGGGACCTCGACGGCGCCATCCTGCCGCCCAACCTCGCCGCCGGCTTCAAGGACGACAAGGCGAAGCGGACGTACGCCGCCACGACGTACGACTACCGCACCGTCACCCTCCCCACCCACCACCCCGTCACCGGCGACACCGCCGTCCGCCGCGCCCTCGACCTCGCCGTCGACCGGCAGGCCATGGTCGACAAGATCCTCGAAGGCGCCGGAAAGCCCGCCTACGGCCCCGTCCCCACCGACAGCCCCTGGTTCGCCAAGGGCACCGAGCGCCGCCACGACCTCGCGGGCGCCGAGAAGATCCTCGACGAGGCCGGCTGGAAGCCCGGACCCGACGGCATCCGCGTCCGCAACGGCGTCCGCGCCGCCTTCCCGCTCTGGTACCTCTCCGGCGACAAGCTCCGCCAGGACCACGCCCTCGCCTACGCCTCCGACGCCAAGAAGGCCGGCATCGACGTCACCACCCAGGCCGGGACCTGGGAGGTCATCGAACCCCGCATGAAGACCGACGCCGTCCTCGCCGGCGGCGGCTCACCCGGCGACCCCGACTTCGACCAGTACCTGCTGCTCAAGTCCGACCTCGCGGGCGCCGGCTTCAACAACATGGCCCGGTACGACAACAAGGCCGTCGACACCGCCCTGGAGGCGGGCCGCAGGACGAACGACCCGGCCGCCCGGAAGGCCGCCTACGACACCGTCCAGCGCGAACTGGTGAAGAACCCCGGCTACACCTTCCTCACCCACATCGACCACCTGTACGTCGTGAACGACCGCTGGGACGGGCTGACCACCCAGACCGAGCCGCACGACCACGGCCTCGCCTCCGGCCCCTGGTGGAACGTCGAGACCTGGAAGCCGAAGAGCGAGGCGAAGAACACCGGGGACACCAAGGCCGGGGACGCGAAGAAGTGAGCCGCCGCCTCCCCTGGGGGGCCATGGCCCGGATGACGGGACGGCGCGTCCTCGCCGCCGTCCCCGTCCTCCTCGGCGTCACCCTCGCGGTCTTCGCCGTCGCCGACGCCTCCCCCTTCGACCCCGTCAAGGCCTACGCCGGCAGCGCAGGCCTCACCGCCTCGCAGGAGAACCTCGACCAGCTCCGCGCCAACCTCGGCGTCGACCGACCCCTCCTCACCCGCTGGTGGGACTGGCTGACCGCCGCCGTCACCGGCGACCTCGGCGACTCCTCCGTCATGCGCAGGCCCGTCGCCGAGGTGATCACCGAGCGCCTCGGCTGGTCCGTCCTCCTCGCCGTCACCGCCTTCCTCGTCGCCCTCGCCCTCGGCACCCTCCTCGGCGTCCTCGCCGGCCGCCGCAGGGGCGGCCTCCTCGACCGGGCCGTCAGCTCCGCCGCGTACACCCTGGAAGCCGCCCCCGCCTTCTGGCTCGGCCTCCTCGCCATCTGGTTCTTCGCCCTCAATCTCGGCGCCCTGCCCGCAGGCGGGCTCACCGACACCGCGAGCGCCACCGTCACCGCCGACCAGGTGGCCCGCCACCTCGTCCTGCCCGCCCTCGTCCTCGGCCTCTCCCAGCTGCCCTGGTTCTTCCTGTACGTCCGCCAGGGCGTCGGCGACGCCCTCGACGAGGACCCCGTGCGCGGCGCCCGCGCCCGCGGCCTCGCCGAACGCACCGTCCTCACCGGCCACGCCCTGCGCTCCGGGATGCTGCCCATGCTCACCCTCGTCGGCTCCCGGGTCCCCGAACTCATCACCGGCGCCCTGCTCGTCGAGACCGTCTTCAGCTGGCCCGGCATCGCCGCCGCCACCGTGCAGGCCGCCACCTCCGTGGACTTCCCGCTGCTCGCCGCGCTCACCGTCCTCGCCACCGCCGCCGTCCTCCTCGGCAACCTCCTCTCCGACCTCCTGTACGGCCTCGCCGACCCGAGGGTGGGCTTCGATGGCTGACCCCCGCACCCACCGGCTGCGCCTGTGGACCTCCGCCCTCGTCGTCGGCACCGTCGCCCTCGCCGTCCTCCTCGTCCCCCCGCTCGTCCAGCTCGACGAACAGGCCGTCGACCTCTCCCGCAAACTCCTCCCGCCCTCCTGGGCGCACCCCTTCGGCACCGACGACCTCGGCCGCGACCTGCTCCTGCGCTGCGTCTACGGCCTGCGGGTCTCGCTCCTCGTCGGACTCGTCGCTGCGCTCGTCGCCACCGTCATCGGCACCACCGTCGGCGCGACCGCCGGAGCCCTCGGCGGTCGCCTCGACCGCGGCCTCATGCGGCTCGTCGACGCCTTCTCCTCCGTCCCCCACCTGCTGCTCGGCATCTTCGTCGTCGCCCTCTTCCGGCCCGGCGTCTGGCCCGTCATCGCCTCCGTCGCGGTCACCCACTGGCTCTCCACCGCCCGGATCGTCCGCGCCGAGGTCCTCTCCCTGCGCACCCGGCCCTACGTCGACGCCGCCGTCTCCGGCGGGGCCTCACGCCTCCGCGTCGCCGTGCGCCACCTCCTTCCGGCCGTCCTCCCGCAGGCCGGACTCGCCGCCGTCCTGATGGTCCCGCACGCCATGTGGCACGAGTCCGCCCTCTCCTTCCTCGGCCTCGGCCTCCCCAGCCACCAGGCCAGCCTCGGCAACCTGGTGCAGAGCGCCCGCTCCTCGCTGCTCACCGGGCACTGGTGGCCGACCCTCTTCCCCGGCCTCCTCCTCATCGTGCCGACCCTCGCCCTCGCCGGACTCGCGGGCATCTGGCGCGACCGCCTCAACCCGCGCCGCCGATCGGAGCTCATGCTGTGACCACCGAGAACGTGCTCCGCGCACTCGACGCCGTCACCGCCGAGCGGGCCGAGGACGCCCTCCTCAGCGTCCGGGGCCTCACCGTCCGCTTCCGGCTGCGCGGCGGCCGGACCGTCGCCGCCGTCAGCGACGCCGACTTCGACCTCGCCGCGGGGGAGTGCCTCGCCCTCGTCGGCGAGAGCGGCTGCGGCAAGTCCGTCCTCGCCTCCGCGCTCCTCGGCCTGCTCCCGGGCAACGCCGAGACCGGCGGCACCGCCCACCTCGACGGCACCGACCTGCTCGCCGCCGACGAGAAGACCCTCGCCCGCACCGTACGGGGCCGGCGCGTCGGCCTCGTACCGCAGAGCCCCGCCGCCCACCTCACCCCCGTCCGCACCGTGCGCTCCCAGCTGGAGGAGACCGTCCGGGCCCTCACCGGCGCGCCCCGCAAGGCCCGCCGCGGGGCCGCCGAGGCAGCCGCCGAACGCGCCGCGTTCCCCGCCGGACACCTCGACCGCTTCCCCCACGAGCTCTCCGGCGGCCTCGCCCAGCGCGCCGCCACCTCCCTCGCCCTCATCGGCGACGCCCGGCTCCTCCTCGCCGACGAACCCACCACCGGACTCGACCGCGACCTCGTCGACCGCACCGTCGACGAACTGCGCCGCCACGTCGACGAGGGACGCGGCCTGCTCCTCATCACCCACGACCTCGCCGCCGCCGCACGCGTCGCCGACCGCGTCGCCGTCATGTACGCCGGCCGCATCGTCGAACTCGCCCCCGCCCACCGCTTCTTCGGCCCCACCGGACCCGCCCACCCCTACGCCCGCGGCCTCCTCGACGCCCTCCCCGACCGCGCCTTCACACCCGTCCCCGGCATGCCGCCGGAGCTCTCCGACCTCCCCGACGGCTGCGCCTTCGCCCCGCGTTGCCCCCGCGCCACCGACCTCTGCGCCACGCTCCCCGAGCTGCGCGCCCAGGTCGCCTGCCACCACCCGGAGCGGCCCCGTGCTTGAACTCCACGCCATCACCGCCGGATACGAGCGCCGCGCCCCCGTCTTCCGCGGCGCCTCCCTGACCGTCGCCCCCGGCGAGTCCGTCGGCCTGCTCGGCCCCAGCGGCTGCGGCAAATCCACCCTCGCCCGCGTCGCCGCCCTCCTCCACCGCCCCGACGCCGGACGGTTCGTCCTCGACGGCACCGAGGTACGGGCCTGGCGCCACCGCGCCCCGCGTGCGCAGCGCACCGCCGTCGGCGTCGTCTTCCAGCAGCCCCGCACCGCCGCCGACCCCCGGCTCACCCTCGCCGACCTGATCGCCGAACCCCTGCGCGCCACCGGCCGCGGGTCCGAGGCCGCGGGCCGCGTCGCCGCACTCGCGCCCGCCGTCGGCCTCACCCCCGACCTCCTCAGCCGCCGCCCCCACGAGGTCAGCGACGGCCAGCTCCAACGCGCCTGCCTCGCCCGCGCCCTCGGCCTGCGCCCCCGCTGGCTGATCTGCGACGAGATGACCGCCATGCTCGACGCCTCCACCACGGCCGCCCTCGTCGCCGCCGTCGAGGCCTACCGCGCGGAGACCGGCGCCGGCCTCCTCGCCGTCGGCCACGACCGCGTCCTCCTGAACCGCTGGTGCGACCGCACGGTCGAGTGGAAGGACTGCCTCCAGGGGCCCGCCGGGGAGTGAACGGGCGACATCTCACCCGTATGGCCGCCCCGCCACACGTCCGGACGGACCGCCCATTCCGCCACACTGTCGGCCGAACGCCGCAATTCCGGTGCGGCGACGGAGGGACGTGAGAGCGATGGCCGTTTCCATTTCTGTCGTGGTGCTGCTGCTGGTCCTGGCGGTGATCTTCCTCCGCAGCGGCGGCCTGAAGCTCACCCACGCCCTCGTCTGCGCGCTCCTCGGCTTCTTCCTCGCCGGCACCAGCATGGCGCCGACCATCCACAACGGCGTCGCCGCCACCGCCAACGTGGTCTCCAGCCTCCGGCCCTGACGCCGACGGGGGCCGGACCCGGCCACGACGGCGCCGGGGACGCGCGACCGCCCCGGGACCGGGTCCCGGGGCGGTACGTGAGCGGTGCGGTGTGCGGTGCGGCGGGGCATGCGGTGCGGTGGCCCGCACGGCTCAGGCCATCTCGGGCATCTCGCCGACGGTGGTCCGCACGTCGATCACCGCGAAGGCGGCGCCCTGCGGGTCGACGATCGCGGCGAACCGGCCGAAGGGGCTGTCCATCGGACCGAACACCTTGCGCCCGCCGAGGCGTTCGGCCGCCTCGACGGCCTTGTCGCAGTTGTCCACCGCGAAGTACACCTGGATGTACGAGGGGATCTCGGCAGGGAAGTCCTCGCTCGTCATCACCATCCGGCCGAGCAGCGGGTCGGAGCCGAGGTCGAAGACCCGGTAGTCCATGTGCTCGTCCAGGATCTTCTTCGAGCCGAAATTGAAGACCGAGGTGAAGAAGTCGTCCGACTTCGCCGGCTCCCGCGTGAAGACCTCGGCCCACACGTACGATCCGGTCTCGCCCTCCAGCTCGAACCCCTCGTGGACGCCCGCCTGCCAGAGGCCGAACACGACGCCCGCCGGGTCCTGCGCGAGGCACATCGACCCGAACTCGCCGACCTGCATCGGCTCCATCACGACGGTGCCGCCCGCGGCCCGGACCTTCTCCGCCGTGGCGGTGACGTCGTCGGACGCGAAGTACAGACACCAGGACGACTGCGGCGGGGCGTCCTGGCCGGGCATCGGCGGGACGACGGCCGCGACGGCCTTCCCGTTCTTGTACGCCTGCGTGTAGTTGCCGTATTCCGAGGAGGCCTCCCCGAAGGTCCAGCCGAGCACGTCGCCGTAGAACGTCTTGGCGCCCTCGGCGTCGGTGAACATCGCGTCGGTCCAGACCGGGGTTCCCTCAGGTCGTGCGGCCATGACGGTGACTCTCTCTTCCGATCGATGACGTGTTCCACCGGCCACGCTAGCCACGGTCGACCGACCGCGCGCGCCGACGCTCCGCCCCGGTCGGCCGGGGTCGGTCGGGCAGCCTGCCCAGGGCGTACCGGTGGAACGGACCCTCCGGCACGGGCAGCTCCGGGCGCCAGGCCCTGAGCACCTGCGCCGAGGGAAGGAACAGCGCCTCCGGCAGCCGGTCCGGGTCCGTCCACTCCCAGCGCTCGATCTTCTCCGGCTCGGCGACGGCGGCGGAGCCGGAGAACCGGCGCACGACCGTCGCCGCCGTCATCCGGGTCAGCGCCGCGGAGGTGACCGAGTCCAGGAGCAGCGCGATCACCTCGACGTCGGCGGCCTCCGCCACGAGCGCCGTCTCCTCGGCCAGCTCCCGCACGGCGGCGGCCTCGATCGACTCGCCCGGCTCGACCTTGCCGCCCGGCAGCTCCCACACCCCGGAGCGGTCGAGCCCGAGCAGGATCCGCCCGGCGTCGTCGACGACCACGACCCCCGCCCCGAGCGAGGCCTGGGCGGGCGGCGGCTGGACGTTGCGGAGGGCGGTGGCGGCGTCGTCGGCGGTCGTCATGGCACCTGTCTACCAGCCGCCGTCCCGGCCGGGGCCGACCACCCGTCCCCTCAGCCCGCGGAGCCCGTCGCCGCCGGCGGGACGACCGCCACCGGGCAGTGCGCGTGGCGCAGCACCGCGTGCGCCACGGACCCCACGAGCAGGGAGCCCAGCCGGTGCCGACGGTGGCGCCCCACGACCAGCAGACCGGCGTCGCGGGACTCCTCCACGAGCCGGCCCGGCGCGTCCCCCGGTACCACCGTCCGCACCAGCTCCACGTCCGGCCACCGCGCGGCGAACGGACGCAGCCGCTCCTCCTGGTCCCGGTCCTCCTCCGCCACCAGCTCCGCGCCGTCGTCGGCGGCGGGCAGCGGCGGCGGCACCTGGAGCGCGGGGGAGGGGGCCGCGAGCAGCGCGGACGGCGTCGGCGGCAGCCGGAGCACGGTCACCGCCACCAGCGGCACGCCCTGCCGGCCGGCCGCGTCGAAGGCGAAGTCCAGGACCTCGTCCGGGGTCTCCTCGGGGTGCAGCCCGAGGAGCACCCGGCGCGCCGGGGCCCCGGAGGGAGGCGCCGCCCGCTCCTCGTCCGGGACGACGACCAGGGGGCAGGGCGCCGTCGCGGCCAGGGTCCTGCCGGTCGAGCCGAGCAGCAGCCCGGCGAAGCCGCCGTGCCCGCGCGAGCCGCTGACCAGGAGCCGGGCGCCGCGCGCCGCCGCCGGGAGGGCGTCGGTCACCGCGCCGTCGAGGGACTCGTACCGCACGGGCAGCCGGTGGCCGCGTTCCTCGACGGTCCTCCGGACCGCGTCCAGGACCGTGTCGGGCAGGTGCGGATCGGTCCCGAGGGAGGCGATCCGGGCGGCGCCCAGCTGGAGGGCGTCCGAGCGGACGTGGGCCGCCACCAGGGGCGCGCCGAGACCCTCGGCTGCCCCCAGGGCCCACTCCAGGGCCCGCCGGCTGGGCGCGGAGCCGTCGACTCCGACGACGACCGGGGGCTCGGACGCGGTGCTCGTATCGCTCATGAACGCATGCCTCCCGCGCTCGGCGCGACGCCACGCCGGATCCGTACGTCGGAGGTACGGGGCGGGGGCGGGGGAGCGGGCGTCCGGGGGCGTACGCCGGGGGGACGGCGTACGCGGAGGGTCAGGCGCCCTGCTCGCGGCGGGCCCGCTCCTCCTCGCGCTGCGCGTTGCGCTCCTTGATGCGGACGGTCTCCTTGCGGACCTCGGCCTGCGTCGCCCGCTCCTTCTGGAGCCACTCCGGCGACTCCTGCTTCAGGGCGTCGATCTGCTCGGTGGTCAGCGCCTCGGTGACGCCGCCGCGCGCGAGACCGGCGATCGAGACGCCCAGCTTCGCGGCGACGACGGGGCGGGGGTGCGGGCCGTTGCGTCGCAGTTCCTGCAGCCAGGCGGGCGGATTGGCCTGGAGCTCGTTGAGTTCGGTGCGCGAGACGACACCCTCCCGGAAGTCGGCGGGGGTGGCCTCGAGGTACACACCCAGCTTCTTCGCCGCGGTGGCGGGCTTCATCGTCTGGGCGTTCTGGTGCGACGTCATGGTGTCAAGGGTATCGAGCATGTGGCCGAGCTCCGACCACGACCACTACCGGTAACCTGGCGGAGTGACAGGCTCGGACGCTTCCCCCGCGGGTTCCCCCGTCGACACCCCCGGCGACATCCCCACCGATTCCCTCGTGGACCCCGTACCGGGCTCCGCCCCGGGGCCGTCCTTCCGGCTCGCGTACGTGCCCGGGGTGACGCCCTCGAAGTGGGTGCGGGTCTGGAACCAGCGCCTGCCCGACGTCCCGCTCGCCCTCGTCGCCGTGACGCCCGGCGAGGCCTTCGGCGCGCTCAGGGACGGCGGCGCCGACGCGGCCCTGCTCCGGCTCCCGGTGGACGGCGACGACCTCAGCGCGATCCCGCTCTACACGGAGACGACCGTCGTCGTGGTCCCCAAGGACCACCTCTTCGCGGCGGCGGAGGAGGTGTCGGCCGAGGACCTCGCCGACGAACTCGTCCTGCACCCCCTCGACGACACCCTCGACTGGGAGGCGCGGCCGCCGGGCCGCCCGGCGGCGGAGCGCCCCGCGACGACCGGCGACGCGGTCGAGCTCGTCGCCGCCGGGGTCGGCGTCCTCGCCGTGCCCCAGTCCCTGGCCAGGCTGCACCACCGCAAGGACCTGACGTACCGCACGCTCACGGACGTGCCGCAGTCCCGCGTGGCCCTCTCCTGGCCGAAGGCCGAGGAGGCGCCCGACCTGGTGGAGGAGTTCATCGGGATCGTCCGCGGACGCACGGTCAACAGCACCCGGGGCCGCCGGGCCGAGGAGCGCAAGGGCCGGAAGACCGCGCAGCCGACCGGGGCCGGGGGAGCGGGCCGGGGCGGTGGGAAGACGGCCGGTGGAAAGACGTCCGGCGGGAAGGCGTCCGGCGGGAAGACCGCGACGGGCCGGAGGGCGGCCGGCGGCAAGTCCACGGGCGGCAGGTCGGCCGGCGGCTCCGCGTCCGGCCGCGGCGGCCGCACCGGCGGCAAGCCCCGCCGCCGCTCCTGAGCCGCCGGTCCCGGGCCGCCCGTCCGCACGGCGGACGGCCGTTCCGCCTGCCCGGGGCGCTCGGCATACTGACCCCTCCTGTGATCATCCGAACGTACGGCTGATCACCCAGCACCCGCAGGAGGAGCCTTGGCCGGCAGTTTCAGGACCGTCATCGAGGTGGCGCCCGACCACCTGGAGGAGGCCCGGTCCATCGACCGGGTCTTCCAGGAGGCGATCGCGCCCGCCACCGTCAACTTCGACTTCGAGGCGATCAGCCGGGCCGCCGCCGCCGTTCCCGACAGCGACGTCGTCCGGATGGTGCGCGGCTGGGGACTCCAGGAGCACGCGCCCGTGCTCGTCATGGTCCTCTCGCTCAAGGAGGCCGTGCGCCAGGCCCTCCCGGCGGAGTGCGCGGAGGCCGGGTTCTGGGAGACCGTCGAGCGCGAGCTCGTGCGGGCCTTCACGGAGCTCGGGGCCCGCGAGGGGGAGCCGGGCCTGGTCTTCTACGAGGAGTCCGCGGAGCGCACCCGCTACTACCGGGACCTGTTCTTCGCCCTCCAGGACGAGGGGACGGGCGAGGAGCTGTACGCGCTCGCCTTCTGCGTCGACGTCACCGTCGACCTCCCCAAGGAGCGGGTGACCGGCCTCGGCCTCACCGACGTCGCCCCCTTCGCGGTCCGCCTCAACGCGATCGTGATGCGCCGGGCCCTGGGCCTCGCCGCCTGACCCGTACGTCCCACCGAGCCGTACGACCACGGTCCGTACGGACCGCCGCCGGCCCGCCGTCCCGGGCCGGATCCCCTCAGCGCTCGGGGTCGTCCCGCCCGCGCCCGTTGCGGCGCGCGATCATCGGCAGCACGAACCAGCAGAGCGCGAACCACACCGCCATCGCGGCCACCAGCCACAGGGCGAGCGTGTCGTCGACCGCCATCCGCATGATCAGCAGGAACGTCGACGCCATCGTCATGTACAGCAGCGCGAGGCCGACGAGCGTCAGGCGCCCCGCCCACGTCACCGTCTGCGGTTTCAGCCGCCGCCCCGCCACCAGCCGGTGCAGGGAGACCGGGCCGATGAGCGCCCCCGTCGTCGCCGCGCCCAGGAAGACCGTGACCACGTAGATCGTCCGGTCGACGTTGCTCAGGTCGGCGAAGCGGGGCTGGAAGACCACGGCCACCAGGAAGCCGAAAAGGATCTGTACGCCGGTCTGGGCGACCCGCAGCTCCTGGAGCAGCTCGTTCCAGCGCCGGTCCGCCCGTTCGTCCGGGGTCTCGTCCCTGCCGTCGGCCGGATTCGCGTCCGGAGGGCGGGGTCCGGATCGTTCCGTGGTGCCCATGCGGGGGCGAGTGCCCGCCTCACCCGCCCCGTACGCATCCGCTGACCCGTGAACATCCGACCCGTACGCGTCCGAGCCGCGGATCAGCCCGAGCGGCGCCGCCACCGCCCCGCGCCCCGGGCCGCCGCCACCAGTTCGGGGACGGTGGTGAGCTTCACCCGCGGGCGGCCCGCGGCCGCTCCCCGGGAGCGTTCGAGCCGGTCGATCGCCGCCATCCCACGCGCGTCCACGAGCCCCCGGCTGCGGCTCCTGGCCAGCCGCGCGAACGCCTTCGGCGTACCGGTCGGGGTCGGCAGGGCGCCCGCCACGGCGTCCCCCAGGAGGGTGCCGACCGTCTCGTGGGAGCAGGTGCGGTTGGCCCCGATGCCGCCCGAGGGACCGCGCTTGATCCATCCGACGACGTACGTGCCGGGCATCCCCTCCACCCGGCCCGCCGTGTGCGGCACGGTGCCGGTGGTCTCGTCGAAGGGCAGCCCCGGGATCCGTACGCCCCGGTAGCCGATCGCCCGGACGAGCAGGCCCGCCGCGACGTCGACCGGCTCCGCCGGGGCGTCCGCGTCGGCCACGCCCCCGCCGATCCGCACCGCCCGCACCGCCCCGGCCGCCGAGCCCAGGACCTCCACCGGGGCGGAGTGGAAGCGCAGCACGATCCGCCGCCGGTCCGGCGCGGGCGGCGCCGACCAGTCCACGGCAGCCCTCGGCACGTCCTTGAGGAGCGCCGCCTTCTCGCCGGGCGCGGCGGCGTCGATCGCCTTCCCGACGCGCGGGTCGTGATCGTCGACGAGGAGGTCGAGCCCCGGCACGTGGCGGAGCGCCCGCAGTTCGGAGGCCGTGTACGCGGCGTCCTCGGGGCCCCGGCGGCCGAGCAGCACCACCTCGCGGACCAGGGCGCCGCGCAGCGCGGCCAGGGCGTGGTCGGCGATGTCGGTGCGGGCGAGTGCGGCCGGATCGGCGACGAGGAGCCGGGCGACGTCGAGGGCGACATTGCCGTTGCCGACGACCACGACGCGCTCGGTCCCGGCGGGGTCGACGGCGTCGGCACCGGTCTCCGGGTGGCCGTTGTACCAGGAGACGACCGTGGTGGCCGCGACGCTGCCCGTCAGCTCCTCGCCGGGGATGCCGAGGCGGCGGTCGGCGGGCGCGCCCACCGCGTAGATCACCGCGTCGTGGTGGGCGGCCAGCTCCTCGGCGGAGACGTCCTTGCCGATCTCGACGCCCAGCCGCATCCGGACCCGGGGGTGGTGGTGGAAGCGGCCGAGGGTGTCGCCCGCGCCCCTGGTCGCCGGGTGGTCCGGCGCCACGCCGTAGCGGACGAGCCCGCCCGCGACGGGGAGCCGGTCGATCAGCGTCACCTCGGCGTTGGTGTGCAGGAGCAGGTCCTCCGCCGCGTACATCCCGGCCGGCCCGGTGCCGACGATCGCGACCCGGACGGGCGCGAAGTCGGCGGGCAGCGAGCGGTCGAAGGTCGGCTCGCCCCAGGCGTGGAAGGTGGGCGAGGCCGCGGCGGGAGCGGGCGGGCGGTCCGCGAAGTGGGCGGCGTTGACGGCCTCGTACTCGCGCAGCCGCCCGGTGAGCCGGTCGGCCGGGAAGATCGCGTCGACCGGGCAGGCGTCGGCGCACGCCCCGCAGTCGATGCAGCTCCTCGGGTCGATGTAGAGCATCTCCGTGGTGCCGAAGTCGGGTTCGTCCGGCGTGGGATGGATGCAGTTGACCGGACAGACGGCGACGCAGGTGGCGTCGTTGCAGCAGGTCTGGGTGATGGCGTAGGTCATGGTCGTCGGCTCGGTTCGGCTCGGGCTCGGATTCCTGGGGGCGTGGGGTCAGATGAGGTTCGCGCGCTTGTAGAAGAACAGCGCGGGCCGTGTGAGCAGCCGGACCGAGGCGAGGAACTCCATGAGCCCGGCGCAACTCGCCCGCATCTGCGCCTTGTAGTGCTCGTTGGCGGCGGCCTCGCGGCGGGCGCGCACCGGGTCGAGGCCGGCCCGCGCGTACACGTCGGGGCTGACCAGGCTGGTGACGATGTAGTACGAGGCGATGGCGATGACCAGGGCGTGGAAGTGGCGACGGGCGGCGCTCGCCCCCGCCAGGTGCCGGCGCGTCTCGTCCCGGGCGAACTTCATGTGCCGGGACTCCTCCACGACGTGGATGTTGTTGATCGTGCGGACGAACGGCACGACCCGCTCGTCGCGCATCCAGTCGCGCTGCATGACGTCGAGGACCTCCTCGGCGACGAGGATGCCCGCGTAGGCGGCCTCGCCGAAGCCGACGGTCTTGAAGGCCCTGCCCAGTTCGAGGACCGCGCGCTTGGGGCGGTAGGCCGGGGCGCCGAGCTTCTGCGCGCCGCGCGCGAACATGATCGAGTGCCGGCACTCGTCGGCGATCTCGGTGAGCGCCCACTGGAACCGGGGGTCGGTGGGGTCCTTGGCGTACATGTCCCGCAGCACCATCTGCTGGAGGATCATCTCGAACCAGATGCCGGTGCTGGCGACCGAGGCGGACTCCTGGCGGGTCAGCTCCTTGCGCTGCTCCTCGGTCATCTCGTTCCAGTACGCCGTGCCGTAGAGGCTGTTCCACTCCGGGCTCTGGCCGTGGAAGTCCTTGTCGAGCGGGGTGTCCCAGTCGACCTCCACGGCGGGGTCGTACGACAGCTTCGCGGCCGACCGGAGGAGCCGCTCGGCGACGTCGTGGTCTTCGTTGTCCGGACGAACGGTGCTGCTGGCCATGGTGCGGCTCCTTGGGTCACGCGAGCGGCTCGGGCTCTTGTTAGACGTCGCGTCTAGCAAGCTTGTTAGACGGAACGTATAGCAAGGGTCCGGTGCAGGCCTACCCCCCGGTAGGCACTTTTTCCCCCGGAAACACCGTGCGGTCCTTCCCGGGCATGCGAAAGGGACCGGAGCCACGGTGGCTCCGGCCCCTTTCCCCGGGTCCGGGAGTGCGGGAGAAGGTGCGGGAAGAGACCTAGAAGGTCAGGTTCCAGGCGTCGACGCGGCCCGTGTCCTGGTTCGCGTTGTCGTTGACCCGCAGCTTCCAGACGCCGTTGGCGACCTCCGCCGAGGCGTTGACCGTGTACGTCTGGGCGATGTTGTCCGTGCCGCTGCCGGTCCGGTTGTGCAGCGTGTACACGGTGCCGTCCGGCGCCACCAGGTCGACCTTCAGGTCACCGATGTAGGTGTGCTTGATGTCCACGCCCACCTTCAGGGTCGCGGGCGCGTTGCCCGTCACCCCGCTGACCGTGATCGGGCTCTCGACGGTGGCGTTGTCCGAGATCGTCACGTCCGTGAGGTTCTCGAAGTACTTGCCGGGCGGCGGGGTGACGCCACCGACGGCCTTCAGGGCGTCGACGGCGCCCTCACCGAAGAAGCCGTTCTTCGTCGTCGTACCGGTGCAGCGGACGTCCGAGGGGCAGGCCCGGTCCGTGGCCTGGACGCCGAGCTGGTCACGGATCTGTGCCGGGGTGAACGTCGGGTTGACGCTCGCGATCAGCGCCGCGACACCCGCCACGTGCGGGGAGGCCATCGAGGTGCCGTTCATGTTGCCGTACTTGCCGCCCGGCAGCGTCGAGTAGACGCCGGAGGAGCCGTCGCCGCCCGGGGCGGCGATGTCGATGACGCCGTTGCCGAAGTTCGAGTACGAGGCCTTGGCGCCGCCGTTGCCCTGCGCGGCGACGGTCACGACGCCCGGGAGCTCCGTCGGGATGTCGAGGCAGGCGTTGGTGATCGTGCGGGTGACCGGCGTCGAGTCGTTGGGGCTCTCGGTGTCGGTCGTCTTGTTCGCCAGGTCGTAGTTGGAGTTGCCGGCGGCGGCGACCTGGAGCGAGCCCTTGCCCTCGGCGTACGCCTGGGCGCGGCGGACGCCCTCGATGATGGCGGCCTGGTCCACGTTGTCGGGGCAGTTGAACGCCCACGGGTCCGTGTAGTAGCTGTTGTTGGTGACCTTGAAGCCGTGGTCACCGGCCCACATGAAGCCGCAGATCGTGTTCTCCGCGAAGAACAGGCTGCTGGTCGGCTCCGCGATGCGGACGGAGGAGATCTTCACGCCCGGGGCGACGCCGATGACGCCCTTGCCGTTCTTCGCGGCGGCGATCGTGCCGGCGACGTGCGTGCCGTGGGTGCCGACGTCACGCCAGGCACCGGCGCGGGTGTCGGCCTTGCCGTAGGCGCAGGAGACCGAGTCGGCGGCGTTGAAGTTGGGCGCGATGTCCTGGTGCTGGTCGTCCACGCCCGTGTCGAGGACGCCGACCTTGACCGTGGCCGAGCCCGTGGTGACGGCCCAGGCCTGGTCGGCCTTGATCTGCGTCATGTCCCAGCGGTTCGACTCCGTCAGGGTCGTCGTCGACTGCGAGGGGTTCGCCGGGAGCGCCGGGTTGTAGGCGTCGGCCGGGACGTCGGACGTCCGGGTCGCGCCGACCTGCTGGACGCCACCGACCGCGCGCATCGACGCGGCGAAGGAGGCGGAGGTCGAGTGCGCGACGATCACGCCGATCGCGTCGTACGCGGCGAAGACCGAGCCGCCGTTGTTCGCGACGGCGGTGCGGACCGCGGAGGTGTCACCGGGCGTCGTGATGACGAGGTAGGCGCGGGTGCCCGCGGCCCAGGCGGCCGGTGCCGCCGCCGCCGTCGTGCCGGCCGTCGACGCCGTGCCCGCCGCACGGGCCCCGACGGGCTCCGTGTCGAGCGGCGCCGCCATGGCGAGTCCTGCGGGGGCGGCCAGCGCCACGGTCGTACCGAGGGCGGCCGCGGCGAGGGCCGAGGACCTCAGCCGGCTGGATATGTGGGAAAACAATGCGTCCTCCGATGACCCGGTGGCGCGGGTGGCGCCCGCCGGGCCCTGTGATGTGTGGGGTGGACGCAAGATCCCAGACGCGTGCCCCGGAGGGAAGCGTTCTGTCCGAGAAGCCTGTTCGCGTTACGCACTGTTGACCTGACGGCGCCGGGAAGGTGTGCCTATCGACCGTCCTGCCCGCTTCGTACGGGGCGGGTGCGGCCCGCCCCGTACGACGGCGCTCGCGGCGCCGGGCTACTTCAGGTACGGACCCGCGGCGCCGATCCTGCCGGGGCCGTTCAGGACGTACACCCGCAGGTTGCCCTTGCCGGGCGCGGCGACCGAGAGGGTGCCGTTGGTGACGGTGCGCACGTCACCGGTGACGGCGTCGGTGTAGGTGCCGTTGGGGATGCCGGTGTACGTCGCACCGCCCGAGACCGTGACGAGGGCGAAGCTGTCCGTCGAGCCGCTGGTGTAGCGGCGCTTGAACGCCATGTCGCCCGAGATGCCCTCCGTGGAGTACTGGCCCGTCTGGAGCGCGGGGATCGCCCGCCGGATCTCGTTGAGCCGCTGCACGTGCCGCACCAGGGGCTGCTGGAGCGTGGTGGCGACGGCGCCGGAGGCCGCGGAGACCTTCGAGAAGTCGGAGGCCGTGACCGACCCCGCGAGATGGGCGCCGTAGTAGGCGCGACCGGTCGTCGCCAGCGGGCACGACGGCCCGCAGTCGATCTTCCGGCCCTTCTGGAACTCGATCTCCGAGCCGTAGTACAGGGTCGGGATGCCGCGGAAGGTCCACATCAGGGACATGTTCTCCGCCCAGGCGTCGGTGCCGCCCGCGTACCGCTCGCTCGACTTGTTCGGCCCGTAGTCGTGGCTGTCCACGTACACCACGTTGTACGTGGCGTCGTTGTAACTGTCGTCGGAGTCCTTGCCGTTGTGGAAGGCGTTGGACGCGTCACCGAAGTTCATGTGCATCCGCATGTCGATGACGTTCATGCCGGAGAACCTGCTGTGGTCGGGCGCGTGGTACGCGTTCCCGTTCAGGAACGCGTTGCCGGAGGTGGGCTGGTTGGCCGTGCCCTGCTGCTGCTCGTAGTCGTACATCTCCAACGCCGCCCTCGCGTCGTCGGCGGCGTACTCCTTGCGCTCCTTCCAGGTGAAGAACTGCGCGGAGTGGTTCACCGAGCCGCGGTTCCACTTGTCGTTGACGAAGGCCGCGACCTCGCCGAAGACGAAGAAGTTCTTCGCCGCCTCCGCGCCGTGGCGCTGGGTGACCCGCTCCTGGATCGCCGGCAGGAAGCGGCGGTTCCAGGTGGTCCGCGGGATGTGCACGGCGGTGTCGACGCGGAAGCCGTCGACGCCCATGTCGATGTACTTGTTGTAGGCGCCGATCAGGTGATTCTGGACGGTGGCGTTCTCGGTGTTGAAGTCCGCGAGGTCCTCGTGGAGCCAGCACGAACGGGAGTCCTCGCCCTCCCAGTTGCCGATCCAGCAGGGGTGGTAGAGGTCCTTCGGGAACATCCCGGAGGTCGGGCTCGGCCACTGGCAGTTGTAGACGGTGTAGCCCTCGGCGCTCTTCCCGCCGGTCGGCCTGCCCCAGTTGACGCAGGTGTTCCCGGCCGGCTCGACCGTCGACCAGAGGTCGCCGTTGTAGTACGACTTGCCGGTCTTCGTGTCGATCGTGAGGCCGTCGTACTCGAAGCCGGGCTGCTTCTCGTCGTAGTACCAGCTCCACTGGCTGTCGCGCACGCCGTAGACGGTCGGCGTGAACAGGCCCTTCGCGCCCCAGCGGGACGAGTGGTTGTAGACGACGTCCTGGTAGATCTTCATGCCCTTGGCGTGGGCTGCGTCGATCAGGTCCTGGTAGGACGCTCCGGCGGACTCCAGGCGCGGGTCCACCTTGTAGAAGTCGTAGCCGTGGTAGCCGTGGTAGTCGTAGTCGGACCGGTTCAGGACCACCGGGGTGACCCACACGGCGGAGAAGCCGAGGCCCTTGACGTAGTCCAGCTTCTGGATCAGGCCCTTGAAGTCGCCCCGGAACATGGGGTCCTCGTTGGCCGCGTTGCCGGACTTGGTGTGCTGGCTGCCGCCCCGGTTGTTCGTCGCGTCGCCGTCGTGGAAACGGGCGGTGAGGACGAAGTAGATCGGGTCCTTGCGCGGGTCGGTGCCGAGCGGCTTGCCGGTGGCCGGCGTCGCGGGCCGGTCGCCGGTCGTGGCGGTCGCCGCGGCGGAGGCGAGGGAGACGTTCCCGGCGGCGTCCACGGCCTTCACCGTGTAGCTGTACGTGGTCCGTTCGGCCAGGTTCGTGTCGGAGAACACGGTGGAGCCGACGTCGGTCACGACCGTGCCGCCGCTGCCGCCGGTACGGGTCACCTGGTACTTCGTGACGGCCCTGTCGTCCGTGGCCGGGTCCCAGGTGACGAGGACCGACACGCCGTCGGCGGCGGCGGTCACCCGGGCGGGCGCGGTCGGGGCCCGGGTGTCGGGCGGGGTCGCCGCGCACGGGTCGGTGGCGCCGGCGGTGACCACGCGGTTGCGCACGGTCGAGACGCCCGTGCCGAGCGTGTAGTCCGAGCCGCCGTTGTTGTCCCACGTGCCGTTGCCGTTGTTGAAGGCGGCCTTGAACGAGGTGGACGTGCCGAGGTCGACCTCCCGCTTCCACCAGCCGGTGCAGGCGGCCGTCATGCCGACGCCGGGGACGGCGGTCCAGGCGCCGCCCGCCGGCTGGTAGTGCACGTTGACGGTGGACCAGCCGAGCGACTCGGTGGAGTAGTACACCGTGGCCTTCGCCGACGGGGGCGGCGTGGTCCCCGCGCAGGGGTCGGAGTGCGCCACCACGCCGTCCTTGACGGTGACGCTGCCGGTGCCCAGGGCGTAGTTCCGGCCGCCGTTGTTGTCCCAGGTGCCGGACCCGTTGGTGAAGGTGGCCCGGAGCCCGGCGGCCGTGCCCAGGCTGACGGTCTTCTTCACCCAGTCCGTACAGGCGGGTTCCATGGCGACGCCGGGGACGGTGGTCCAGGCGCCGCCGTCGGGGGCGTAGTGCAGGTTGTAGGCGGCCCAGTTCCTCGTCTTCGTCCAGTAGAAGACGGTCGCCGTGTTCTCGGCGACGGCCGCGGCCGGGGCGGTGCGGGGCGCGGCCTCGCCGGGCGGCGCGGCGAGCAGACCGAACAGGCCTGCGGCGGCGGCCAGGACGGCCACCGGGCGGCCGGGCGGCCGCGTGGGGGTGCGGGTCATCCGATTCTCCAGACAGAGGACGTGTTCGACGGGCCGGGACGGGAACGGGGATCGGCGCCGTTGGAAACACATTCGGAAAGTTTCAGAAATGTCTTGCGTCGGCGGGAAGTTACCGCCGCGGGACCCGCAGGTAAAGAGTTCTGACGGAAGTGGGCGCGCGCGCCCGTGGGGCCCGGGGCAGGAGGCCCCGCACCCGAACGGGCCCCGGCGGCAGCGGACGTGGAAGGGCCCGGGCCGCAGGGGACGTGGAAGGGCCCGGGCCGCAGGGGACGGGAAAGGGCCCCGATCACCGCGTGACGTGCACGGGGACCGGGGCCCTTCCTACGGCCTGGCCTCTTCGGCCGGTTCAGTCCTTGCCGTCGAACGCCTCCAGCGTGAACAACGCGCCGTCCGGGTCCCGCACCACCACCCGGTCCTCGCCCGCCCCGTCCTCCGCCTGCGGGGCCCCGCCCCACTCACCGCCCGGGACCACCGAACCGCCGTGCTCCTCGACCGCCGCCGCCGCGGCGGCCAGGTCGGCCACCCGGAAGCGGACCAGCCAGCGCGGACGCTGCTGCGGGCGGGGCGACGCGGACTCCACCGGGCCGCTGTCGAGCCGCGCGACCGCCTCGCCGTTCCGCCGCAGGACCACCCGGTCGTCCTCGTACGACACCTCGCAGCACCCCGGCGCCGCCTCCGCCCAGCGCAGCACCCCGCCGTAGAACACCGCCGCGTCGAAGGCGTCCCGCGTGTGCAGCTCCACCCACGCCGGAGCCCCGCTCTCGGCCACGTGCCACCGGGAGCTCAGCCTGCCCTCCCACACGCCGAAGGCCGCGCCCTGCGGATCCGTGGCGAGCGCCGCGCGGCCCCTCGGCGGGTACGCCACCGGGCCCACGCCCACCGTGCCGCCCCGCTCCCGGATCCTCCCGACCGCCGCGTCCGCGTCGTCCACGGCGAAGAACACCGTCCAGGCCACCGGCAGCGCCAGCTCGGCCGCCACCGCGCCGATCCCGGCCACCGGCACCCCGTCCCGCTCACCCACCACGTAGTGCTCGCCGAGCCCGCCCGGCCGGAACGACCACCCCAGCACCGCCCCGTAGAAACGCTTCGCCGCGTCGAGATCGCGCGCGGCCAGACTCAGCCAGCACGGCGCGCCCACCGCCTCCGCGGTCATCGGCCCCGTCACCGGAACCACCTCCTCGTCTCCCCGCCCGCCGCCGGACGTCGTCACGCGCCCCTTCCCGCGTGCGCCGTCCCCCATGCCTCCACTCACCCACGTGCCCGCCAGGACCACACGCCCGGGTGCCCGGGGAGCGGCCGGGACGGTGTCCGGTCATGACCGGGAGCCCGCCACCCCGGCCGGCCCCGGCTCAGCCCGCCGCCCGTGCCACCTGGGCGCGCAGCGCCACGGTGAGGTGGTGGTGGAGCGCCCCGAGGACCGGCCGGCCGGGGGCGAACAGCTCCGCCGCGAGATCACGGGCCCGTCGTGACGGGCGAGCAGCCCGAGGAGCCGGCGCCGGAAGGCGGGCGTGTCGCCTACGCCGAGCGCCGCGGCGTACGCGGCGACGAAACCGTCGAGGGCGCCGGCCGCCGGACCCGGTTCCTCGCCGGGCCCGCGGCCAGCCTCCGTCCCCGTACCTCCGTCGCGGTCCCCTCCGACCCCGGCGGCGAAGGCGAGCCCGTACGCCTCCGCCAGGCCGTCGTACAGCACGGCCGGGCGGTACTCGCCCTCGGGCAGCGGCGGCGCGGGGCGCAGCTCCGGACGGTCGAGCCGGGGATCGGAGACCAGCGCGTGCAGCCGGGCGAAGGCCAGGACCTGCGCGGGCGTCGGTGCGGCGGGCGGCTCCGGGACCACCGCGTCGAGGACCGACGCCACCTGCGCGCGCGGCAACCGGACGGGCAGGGCACGCCGCCAGAAGCGGACCACGGCGTCGGCGTCCGGGGGCAGCGGCACGGCGCCGACGAGCCGCAGGCGCGCGGCCCGTTCCCCGGGAGCGCCGTCCCGGACCAGGCGCAGGGACGCCTCCCGCCAGCGCAGCTCCGTCAGCTGGGAGCCGACCTCGCACAACCGGCCGGTGAGCGCCTCCACCAGGACGTCGTCCCCGGTGCCGTCCTCGCCGCCGAGGACCCGCTCCACCTCCGGCAGCGGGAGGCCGAGGGAGCGCAGGGAGCGGATCGACCGCAGCCGGTCGAGCGCCTCGGGACCGTAGCGCCGGTGACCGCCGCCGCTGCGCGCGGCCTCCGGCAGCAGCCCGCGGTCCGAGTAGAAGCGCACGGTCTTGACCGTGGCCCCGGCCCGGGCGGCCAGTTCGCCGATGCTCCACAACCCGTCGGCCACCATGACTTGAACCTCCCTCAGGGGGAGTTCCTAGCGTACCGAGCGGAGATCACCGAACCGTTCGAGGAGACGACGATGACGGCGTACGTACTGGTGGCGGGGCCCTTCACCGACGGCCGGCTGTGGGAGGAGACGGCCGCCCGGCTGCGGGAACGGGGGGCCGGGGCCCACCCCGTCACCTTCACGGACCGGCCGGCCGCCGGCCACCGCGACGGCACCGGGCGGGGCGGCCCCGGTCACGACGGCACCGGCCGCGACGGCATCGGTCACGACGGCACCGGGCGGGGCGGCCCCGACCCGGGCAGCCCCGCCCCGGACGGCGCGGGCGCGAACGGCCCCGGCCCGGACGGTGCCGGCCAGGACGGCCCCGGCCCGGACGGTGCCGATCTCGACGCGCACGTCGAGCAGCTCGTACGGATCGTGGAGCGCCTGCCGGAGCCGGTGGTCCTGGTCGGGCACGGCTACGGTCTCTACCCCGTGCTCGGCGCGGCCGACCGGGTCCCGGAGCGGGTGGCCCGGATCGTCTCCGTCGACACCGCCGTCCCCCGGGACGGCGACGCCGCCCTCGCGCTCGTCCCCGACGCGGACCTGCGGGACCGGCTCGTCCGGGGCGGCGCCGTGCCGCCGCCGCGCGGCGAGGCGTGGCTGCGGTGGGGGAGCACCGAGGGCGTCCCCGGGGACGCCGCACGGCTCCTCGACCGGCTGGCCGTCCCGCAGCCCGCCGCCACGCTCACCCGCCCGCTGCGGCTCACCGGCGCCGCCGACGCCGTCCCCCTCACCGGCATCCTGTGCACCGGCAACGGAGCGAGCCTCGCCATGGTGCGGATGCTCGTGGAGTCCGGGCCGCCGCAGTTCCGCTCGCTCACCGACGACCGCTACCGCTTCCTCGAACTCGCCACAGGACACTGGCCGATGCTCGCCGACCCGGACGCGCTCGCCGAGGTGCTCCTCGCGGCGGGCGCGGGTGAGGGCGAGCGGGTGTCCGCGCCCGAAGGGCAGGAGCAACTCCCCACCCACCTCCTGCCGTTCCTCCTCGACCCGCCCGAACGGCCCCGCGAGCGCAGCGGACGCGTCGACCTCCACCTCCCGGCGGCGGACGAGGACGGATCGGCGGCCGACCCGGCTCCGGCGGCGACCGAACGCCCGCGGCCCGCCGTGGTGTTCGTGCACGGCGGACCCGTCGCCCCGGACCAGCGGCCCACACCGCGGGAAACACCGTTCTTCCTCGGCTACGCCCGCTGCGCGGCGGGCCGGGGCCTCGTCGGCGTCACCCTCGACCACCGCCTCCACGCCCTCACCGACTACGCCCGCGCCGCCGACGACCTCGCGGCGGCCGTCGCGCGGGTCCGGGCCAACCCCCGCGTCGACCCGGACCGGATCGCGCTCTGGTTCTTCTCCACCGGCTCCCTGCTCGCCGCCGACTGGCTCGCCGCGCCCCCGTCCTGGCTGCGCTGCGTGGCCCTGACGTATCCGCTGCTCGCGCCGGTGCCCGGCTGGGAGGCCGTGGAGCCCCGGTTCCGGCCCGTCGACGCCCTCGGCCGGGCGGCCGACGCACCACCCGTCGTCCTCACCCGGGCCGGGCTGGAGAACCCGGCGTTCGACGCGACCGTACGGGACTTCCTCGTGGCCGCCGCCGCGCACGGCACCGACGTGGAGGTCGTCGACGTGCCCCACGGCCGCCACGGCTTCGAACTCCTCGACCCCACCGACGAGTCCAGGGAGGCCGTGACCCGGGCGATGGACACCGTCGCCGCCCGGCTGCACGCCTGACGCGCCCCGGGCGTCGGCCGGAACCCGACCGGCCGGCGCTCGGCAGGGGCGGCCGCCGCCCCCACCGCGACCCGCGCGGAGCCCCGGAGCGGGTGCGCTGTGACGGGGCTGTGACCGGAGGAGTGGCGTCCGTCACGGCGGGCCGGGACCCGTGGTGATCGGCTCAGGGGCATGCCCCTGACCCGCCGCGCCGCCCCGTCCCTCGCCACCGCGCTCGTCTCCGGTGCCCTGCTCCTCACCGGCTGCGGGACGGAACGGACCGGGGCGGGCGGGTCGCCGTCCCCCTCCGTGCCCCCCGCCTGCGCGAACCCGGCCGCCGGGACCGAACGGGAGGGCGAGCAGGGCGTCGTGCTCACCGGGTGGGCGCTCCGCGCCGGGCGCTGCGAGGCCACGTACACGGTCACCGGAACGGGCACCGAAGCCCAGACGTACACCCTCACGTTCCAGTTCCTCTCGGCCACCGGAGAGGCCCTGGCCACGGCGGCGGAGACGGTGCCCGCCGTCGCTCCCGGCGCCACCGTGCGGGGCTCCGTCCCCCTCGACGGCCCCGCCGTCCCCGCCGTCCCCGCCGTCCCCGGCGGCCCGGACGCCGCCGGGGCGCCCGCCACCGCCGGAGGCCTCGTCCCCCTCGGCGAACCCCCGAGCACCACGGGCCGCGTCGCGGACGTGCGCCTGCTCAAGGTCCGCCGCGTACCCACCGACGAGGCACCCTCGACCGGCGGTGCCTGCCCGCCCTCGGGCGTCCGGGTGTGGGCCGACGAGGGCGACGCCGCCACGGGACTGCGCGTCGTCGGTCTCCACCTGGAGAACTGCGGCACCCGGCCGTACCGGCTCCACGGCTACCCCGAGGTCTCCCTCCGCGACGAGGAGCACCGCCCCGTCGACGGCGTACGCGTCGTCAGGGACGGCTCCGCCGTCGCCACCGGCACCGGGGCCGACGGGCCCGCCCGGGCCGTCACGCTGGAGCCGGGCGAGCGGGCGTACGCCGGTCTCGTCTGGCGCGACACCGTCGAGGCGGGCGTCGGCGACCCGGTCCACGCCCCCTACGTGACCGTACGGGTCAAGCCCGGTGCCGCCCCCGTCACGGTGACGCCCGAACTCGACCTCGGCACCACCGGCAGGCTGGCGACCGGCCCCTGGAAGCCGGAAGCCCCCTGACGGACACGGCCCGGGTGCCCGCGGCCCGGCGGCGCTCACCGCGACGCGGCGCCCGCGACCCACTCCGCGAAGACCTCGGGCAGCCGGTCGAGGTCGGCCGCCGTGACGGTGACCAGACGCAGCCCGAACACCGCCGCGAGCTCCCGCTTCCGCTCCACCTTCGCCGCGTACGCCTCCCGCTCCATCAGTCCCAGCGCCTCGACGAAGGTGCCGTCGGCGAGCCGCCAGTCGGCGCGCAGACCCGTCGTGTTGAGCTCCGGGTGGTGGGGGTAGTGCGGCTCCGGCTCGTGCGCGATGCCCCGGTGGTGCAGGAAGTCGTCGACGTGCCGCTCGAACAGCGACCGGCAGAGGTGGCCGTCCGTGGCCGTGGTGACCGTACCCATCGCCGTCCGCACGCCGTCGACGAGCAGCCCGGCGAGCTGGAGCCACTCCGGCCACGTACGGGCCCGGCGCTCCGGACGGGTGCTCAGGACCGTCGAACCGGGCCGGGGCAGCAGGAAGCGGCAGAGCAGGACCTCGTCGACGAGCGCGGGGTCCGAGAACGGCACCGAGACCCGGGCCAGCTGGGCGAGCGACGGCGGCCCCGAGAACTCGATCTCGGCGAGCCGCCGCAGCGCGTAGGTGACCGCCTCCGTCCACTCGCCGTCCGCCCCGTTGTCCCGCAGGACGCCGCCGAGCGCCAGACCGCAGCAGCGGTGGCAGTAGAAGAGACCGGGCCGGGCCGACTGGGCGGAGCGCCCGCACAGCCGGCAGGGCCCCCGCCGCCCGGTGTCCACGGGCGCGCCGAACAGGCCCTCGAGGGCCCGGCGGTAGTACGGGTTGTCCGAGGCGTCGTCGACGAGCGGCGGCAGCAGGCTCCCGGGGTCCGGCTCGACCGGGACCTCGGGCGTGGCCGCCAGCCACTCGCGGAACCGCTCGGGCAGCAGCCCCTGCGCCCCGGCCGTGACCCGGCTCGTGCCGTTGAACGGACTGATCTCCGAACGGGCGAAGTACGCACGGAAGTTGTGCCGCTCGACCTCCTCGCGCGGCGCGCCCCGCGTGACGAGGAGCGGCCGGACCCCGTGCCGGCGCAGCAGCACCGTCAGCGGCTCGGCGTGGGGGGCCGCGTAGACGGTGAGCGTGCCCGAGTCGGCGTCGAACCAGCCCGCTTCGGGGAGGCCGGACAGCGGCACGCCCTCCTTCACCAGCCGGATCGACCACGTGCCGTCCCGGACGACGACCGAGGCGTCGGGGAAGCCGTCGAGCTCCGCCAGGCGCTCCGGCGTCCCGACGTCGATCCCGTGCGCCCGCAGCGCGCCGAGCGCGTCGGCGCGCGCCCGTTCGTCCACGAGCGTCAGCGGACCGTCCGGCAGGTGGTAGCGGCCCACCTCGACCCCGGACCCGTCCAGGACCAGGACCCGGGTGCGGTGGAAGACCGAGCGGGTGACGGCCCGCAGCGCGGTGAAGCCGTGCGGGCGGGCGCGGAACGCCTCCCAGGACGCCAGCAGCGGCGCCGCCTCGGCGTCCCGGCGCAGCCGGGCCCGGTCGCGGTCGGTCTCCCTGCCCCAGGTGCCCTCGGCGGCGCGGTGCCCGAGCCCCTTCCTCATCAGGACGGCGAACCGCTCGTGGAGCGCGCGCCGCAGCTGCCGCTCCACGAGCGACGGCTCCTCACCGGCCTCCGGGCGGCGGGGCGCGGGAACCTCGGAGACCGCCGTCGTCTCCTTGGACGGCCTCGGTACGGCCGGGGCGGCGGGGCGGCGTCGCTCCGGCTCCCGCAGGTACCGGTCGACGAGCGTCCGCACGGTCTCCCTGGCGGGCAGCAGGATCCGTACGCGTCCGATGCCGAGGCCCAGTTCCTTCTGCTCCGCCCAGGAGAAGGGGGAGTCGTGGTCGGCGACCCAGTCCTCGTCGCCCTCCTCCTCCCGCTCCTCGTACGCGTAGCCGTCGGGGTCGAGCCGGTCGATCTCGATCCAGCCGTGGCAGCCCACCGGTGTGCCCGTCTCGTCGGTGAGCCGGCGGATGCTCTCGCTGGTGATGTGGAGGCCGCTGCCGTACATGTAGCCCATGTGCCGGTCGAGGACCGATCCGCCGTGGCCCGGGGGTGCGGCGACGGATATCGCGCGCGCGTCGTAGTCGTTGTCCGGCCGGGGCACCAGGTTCAGCACCACCGGGACGACGAGGTCGCAGTCCGCACGGGCGGGCGGCGGCGGCACGCGCGGACCGGGGGCGCGCAGCGCGCCGAGCACGAAGTCCCGCAGGGCCGGGACCGAGTCGTCGAAGACCGCGAACCCCGGCGCGTGGTCCTTCGCGGGGTCACCGGGGATCATGAGCATGCCGGTGGCGGGGTCGTACTGCACCGACGGGGCGGGTGGAGAACTCGACATGGGCGGATTATGTCAGCGGCATATGACGCGGCAACGGGACGGGTGGCACGCGACGGGTGGCGGTGTGTCAGGCCAGAACCTGCGCGGCGTAGAAGGCACCGACGCCGGCCGCCGTCGCGCCGAGGAGCAGCCGCAGCGCCGCCTCCGGCAGGCGCGGCTGGAGCCGGGCCCCGAGGTGCCCGCCGACGAGACCACCCAGGCCGCAGGAGAGTCCGAGGGACCAGTCGGGCGCGAGGTGCGCGCCGCCGACCAGCGCGAGCAGACCGTACGCGACGGCGCCGACGACCGACGTGACGAAGGTGGCGGCGAGCGCGGCCGGGGCGACCGTGGCGACGGGCAGTCCGCGCCCCACGAGGACCGGGCCGATCAGCGAGCCGCCGCCGATGCCGTACACGCCCCCGACGGCGCCGACCCCGAGCGCCAGCCACGCGGTGGCCCGCCGCGACGGCCCGGCCGCCCCGGTCGTCAGGGCAGTCTCCGTCGCCCGGTCAGCCTCCGGCGGCCCGACCTGAGCACCCGTCACCGGACTCGTCACCGGACTCGTCGGAGGTCCCGTCACGCGCCCCGTCACGTGCCCCGTCACGCGCCCCGCGCGCCCCGTCACGTGCCCCGTCGCGGGCCGGGCCGGGCGCAGCGTCCGCAGGCAGAGCCACAGACCGAGCGGCAGCAGCAGCGCCGCCACGAAGAGCCGGAACACCACGGCCCCGGGGACCGCCCACGCCCGGATCAGCGCCCCGAGGACCACTCCCGGCACCGTGCCCAGGAGCAGCAGCCGCGTGAGCGGGCCGCCCAGCGCCCCCGTCCTGCGGTGCCGGAGCAGCGCGCCCGGTCCGGCGACCACGTTGTACAGCAGGTTCGTCGGCGTCACGGCGGGACTCGGCACCCCGAGCACGCTCACCTGCACCGGCAGCAGGAAGACCGCGCCCGAGACGCCCACGGGCGCGGTGACCGCCGCGAGCACGAGCCCGGTGGCGAAGCCGAGCAGCGCGGTTTCGATGCCCATCACACGATTCCGTCCTTCCGGGCGCCCCGGAGGACGGCGGCCCAAGCCCTTCCCCGCGATTCTCCCCGCCGGCTCCCGCTTTCCTCACCCGATCGTGTGAACAGATCGTTGCGGGGCCGAACGGGCCCGTCGCGGCCGGCCACCGCCGCCCGCGACGGGCGGTAGCGCACGGTTCTGAGCGCGACAGCCGTAGACGCCACGGTCCTCAGCGGGACGGCCGTTAGCGGGACGTAAGCGGGACGGCAGGGCCGACCGCCACGCTGGGAGGGACGCGCCACGGGACGGGACCGCGGCCGCGCATCCACCGAGCATCGAGGGAAGGCATCATGCGACGACGCACGCTTCTGAAGGGCACGCTGCTGGGCACGGCGTTCGCGGCCGTACCGTCGGCCGCCCTGGCCGCCGGCGGAGCGACCGGTGCCGGCGGCGCCACCGGCACGACGGCCGCGGCCGCCGCGGCCGAGACGTGGGTCTACTCCCTCAAGGACCTCCAGAGCGCGATCAACTCCGCAGGACCGGGCGACCGGATCGTCCTCGGCGACGGCACCTACACCGTGCCGTCCGGCGGCGCTGTCACCGTGTCGGGGAAGAACGGCACCACCAGCGCCCCGATCACCGTCGTCGCGGCCAGCCGCGGCGGCGCGGTCCTCCAGGGCGAACGCAGCTTCGTCTTCAGCAACTCCAGCAACATCACCATCAGCGGCTTCGCCCTGCGGCAGAGCACCTCCCTGGTGATCCCCGTCGGCAGCACCCGCATCCGGCTGACCCGCAACGACCTCCGCTTCGCCGACGTCGCCGGCCTCGACTGGGTGATCGTGCAGGGCGACGACGCCAAGGTCGACCGCAACCACTTCCACCACAAGACCACAGAGGGCATCTTCCTCCGGGTCGACGGACCCGGCACCGAGGGCATGGCCCAGCGTCTCCACGTCCTCCGCAACCACTTCTCCGACCACACCTTCGCCGGAGCCAACGGCGGCGAGCCCATCCGCCTCGGCGTCAGCTCCCGCGCGCTCACCGCCGCCCACGCCCTCGTCGAGTACAACCTCTTCGAGCGCTGCGACGGCGACCCGGAGACCATCTCCGTGAAGTCCTCCGACAACACCGTCCGCCACAACACCATCCGCGACAGCCTCGGCGGCATCGTGCTGCGCCACGGCAACGGCACGACGGTCGACGGCAACCACATCCTCGGCGGCCACGACGGCGTGCGCGTCTACGGCAACGACCACGTGATCGTCAACAACTACGTCGCCGGCCTGTCCGGCAGGGCGATGGTCGTCGGCAGCGGCACCACCCGCGACCACCACGCGGGCGAGACGACCGAGGAGCGGCGCGGCAACGACGCCTGCGACCGCGCCGTCTTCGCCCACAACACCCTCTACGGCAACGCCCAGTCGCTCACCGGCGAGACCAGGACCTACGAACCCCGGGACGTCGTCGTCGCCGACAACCTGATCGTCGGGAACTCCGGCAACCTCGTCGCCATGGGCGCCACCAGCGGCTTCACCTGGCGGAGCAACATCCTGTGGGGCAGCGCCGCCAACGGCACCATCCCCTCCGGCGGCTTCGTCCGCGTCGACCCTCGCCTCCAGCAGGGCACCGACGGGGTCCACCGCCTGACCGCGGGCAGCCCCGCGATCGGCGCGGCCACCCTCGCGACCCCGGCCGTCGCCGAGGACATCGACGGGCACCTGCGCGGCACCACCCGGGACATCGGCGCCGACGAGTACACGACCACCGCCCCCCTGCGCCGTCCGCTCACGCCGACGGACGTCGGCCCGAACGCCGCGTAGCCCCCGATCCGGCACGGCACGCCGGGCCGCCCAGGCCCCCTGATGCCGGATCCCACCGCCCGGGCCTCCTAGGCTCGGGCGGGTGAAGGACAACGAGATCAAGCTCAAGGCCATCGCCGCGCTGACGGCACTCCGCGCCGACGTGGACGAGCGCGTCGCCTCCGACCTGCTCGGCGAGGTGATTCCCGATCAGTTCGAGGTGCCGATGGGCGCGAGCGCGGAGGAGGCCGGGCTCGCCGTCCTCTCCCAGCTCTCGGCGCCGCTGAGCGCCCTGGTCAACGGCTTCGTCCTCGCCTTCGAGACGATCGCCGACGCGTACGACGGCACGGGCGCGGAGCCGGGCACCGAACTGATCCTCCAGGAGCTGGCCCTGCGCCTGGCGCGGGAGAACTTCGAGGGCGGGACCGACAGTGACGGCGAGTTCGACGGGAACGGCGGCGGATTCGACGGGAACGGCGGCGGGTTCGACGGCAACGGCGGGATCAACGGTGGCGGGGGAGGCGACGGCGACGGTCCGCTCTGAGGTCACTCGGCGGTGCCCAGCGGCACCGTCCCCACCCCGTGGAACGCCCGCTCGGCCGCCGCGATCAGCGCCTGGATGCGGACGCCCACCTCCGCAGGACCGCAGGCGGGGGTCGGGAACGGCAGGCGTACGTCGGCGTGCCCGTCGGCCCGTTCGGCGCGGAGGGTCAGCCCGTGGCGGTCCACCGCGGCGGGCCGGACCGCGTGCGCGCCCTCCAGGACCTCCGGCGCCAGCAGATGGGTGAGGACACGGACGACGTCCTCGTGGTCGTCGACGAGGTGGGTCAGCATGCCCGCCTCGTACGGCGCGAGGGCGTCCGGCCGGGCGAGCGCCAGCTCGTCGAGGCCGACGGTCACGGTGCCGCGGGCCGTCTCCAGGGAGACGTGCGCCGTGTCCAGGCGCAGCTCCGTCTCCCGCTCGCCGGGCGTCAGCCAGCCCGCGAAGGTGACCCGGGCGCGGACCCGGTCGCGCAGCGCGACCGGGGCGACGTCCGTGAACTTCAGGAGCGTGGACAGGACTCCACAGGGGGCCGTGGCGACCTCGGCGGTGAGCGGGCTGTCCGCCGGGACGTGGAGGAGGAGCCGGCCGTCGTCGTCGACCGTGTGGAGACCCGCCCCGAGGAGGTCGTAGTCGCGGGCGCCGGTGACCACGGTGAGCGAGTCGGCGGCGGCCACGACGGTGCGGACGCGCTCGGCGTCGGTGGGCCGGATCGCGGCGGTGTGGTCGGCGGCCATCGAACAACCTCCAGGCTTGTTAGGTAAGGCTTACCTAATCACCCTAGGGGTTGGGGCGGGGGAATCCAAGCCCCGGCACCCGGTTCCGCTCCTTGGTCTGGACCTGTATCGCGCTCGGCGTCAAGATCTGGCCATGGACCTGGAGTTGCGGCACCTCAAGACGATCCGTGCCATCGCGGACGCCGGCAGCCTCACGCGCGCCGCCACCGTCCTCGGCCTCGCGCAGCCCGCGCTGAGCGCCCAGCTCAAACGCATCGAGCGGGCCCTCGGCGGCGCCCTCTTCGAGCGGAGCAGGGAGGGCGTCCGCGTCACCGCCCTCGGCGACCTCGTCCTCGACCGCGCCCGCGTCGTCCTCCCCGCCGTCTGCGAACTCCAGGAGGAGGCCGTCCGGTTCGCCCGCGAGGGCGCGGGCGGCCACCGCCTCGGCGCCACCCACGGCCCGCTCCTCGGCGGCCTCGTCGACCTGCTCGCCCGCGCCGAACCGGGCGCGCCCGTCACCACGTACACCTCCTGGTCCGAACGGGAGATCGCCGCCGGGGTCGTCGCAGGACGTCTCGACTTCGCCCTCGTCGGCGTCTGCGGGGAGAGTTCGCCGCCCGAGGCGGGCCGCCTCGCCTGGACGGAGGTCGCCCGCGACCCCGTGTACGTGATGCTCGCCACCGGCCACCCCCTCGCGCACCGCACCGAGATCGCGCTCGCCGAGCTGGCGGCCGAGGCCTGGACCGACGTCCCCGGCGACGGCTGTTTCGGCGACTGCTTCGCCGCCGCCTGCGTCCGCGCCGGCTTCACCCCCGCCTGCGTCTACGAGACGGACACTGCCTCCTGCGTCCACCTGGTCCAGGTCGGCCGCGCCGTGGGCCTCTGCCGCGCCACCTTCCCGGCCACCCCCGGCATCGTCACCCGACCCCTGGCGGGAGCCCCGCTCGTCTGGCGCCACCTCCTCGGCTGGCACCCCGAAGGCCGCGCGGCCGCACGCGCCGCCACGGTGCTCGCCCACGCGCGCGCCGCCCACACCACCGCCCTGGCCCGCGCCCAGGGCGCGCCCCCGCCCGCGGGGCCATAACGCGATGGCGAGGGCCGAACGGCAGCTCCCCGAGCCTCCACCGGGGTCCCTACGGTGTCGACCGATCCCCCACCGACAACCGAGGAGACACCCCATGCTCCGACGACACGCCCGCACGGCGTGTACCGCGCTGGCCGCCGCCGGGCTCGCGCTCGCCGGGCTCCAGGCCGGGTCCGCCACCGCGGCCCCCGACCCGGGTCCGTCCGCCGCGACCGCCGCGCAGAGCCTCGGCGCCGGCTCCGCCCCGCCCGAGCTGCTCCGCGCGATGCAGCGCGATCTGCACCTCACCCGGGACCAGGCCCTCGTCCGGCTGGCCAACGAGGCCGAGGCCGGAGCCACCGCCGCCCGGCTCCGGCAGGACCTCGGCGCCGCGTTCGCCGGCGCCTGGGTCGGCGGGGCGGAGGCCGGGACCCTGACCGTCGCCACCACCCGCGCCGCCGACGCCGCCGCGATACGCGCCGCGGGCGCCTCCGTCCGGGTCGTCCCGCACGCACTCGCCGCCCTTGAAGGCGCCAAGGCGTCCCTTGACCGGGCCGCCGGAGCCGACGCGCCCGTCCGCTACGTCGACGTCCGCGCCAACGTCCTCGTCGTCGAGGAGACCCGCGCCGGGGCAGCCGACCGGCTCCTCGCCGCCACCGGCGTCCCGCGCGCCCTCGTCCGCGTCGTCCCCACCATCGAGGCACCCCGCCCGCTGTACGACATCCGGGGCGGCGACGCGTACTACATGGGCGGCGGCGGCCGCTGCTCCGTCGGCTTCGCGGTCACCCGCGGCACCACCCAGGGCTTCGCCACCGCAGGGCACTGCGGCCGCACGGGCACCACCACCAGCGGCTTCAACCAGGTCGCCCAGGGCACCTTCCAGGGCTCCGTCTTCCCGGGCAGCGACATGGCCTGGGTCGCCGCCAACACCAACTGGACCGCCACCCCGTACGTCAAGGGCGCCGGCGGCGCCGCCGTCCAGGTGACCGGATCGGTCCTCCAGCCCGTCGGCGCCTCCGTCTGCCGCTCCGGCTCGACCACCGGCTGGCACTGCGGCACCATCCAGCAGCACAACACCAGCGTCACCTACCCCGAGGGCACCATCACCGGGGTGACCCGCACCACCGTCTGCGCCGAACCCGGCGACTCCGGCGGCTCGTACATCTCGGGCAGCCAGGCGCAGGGCGTCACCTCCGGCGGCTCCGGCACCTGCTCCAGCGGCGGCACCACCTTCTTCCAGCCCCTCAACCCGCTGCTCCAGACCTACGGCCTCACCCTGAAGACCACCGGCGGCGACCCGGGCCCCGGCCCCGGCCCCGGCGAGCCCCAGCCGGGCGGCACCTGGGCGGCCGGCAAGGTCTACGCGGCCGGTGACACCGTCACGTACGGCGGCTCCACCTACCGCTGCCTCCAGGGCCACCAGGCCCAGACCGGCTGGGAACCCCCGAACACCCCGGCCCTCTGGCAGCGCGCCTGACCACGGGCCCTGACCACGGGCCCCTGATCACGGGCCCCTGACCACGGGCCCTTGGCCTCCCCGCACCGGGACGCCCCGCCACGGCGGCGCCTCCCGGTGCGGGGCCGTTCCTCAGGAGGCGTCCAGGCCGCCCCGGGCGATGACCTCCCCGTACCAGCGGGCGCTGTCCTTCGGCGTCCGGCGCTGCGTCGCGAAGTCCACGTGCACGATCCCGAAGCGCTTGCTGTAGCCGTACGCCCACTCGAAGTTGTCCAGGAGCGACCAGAGGAAGTAGCCGCGCACGTCCACCCCGTCCGCGAGCGCCCGGTGCACCGCCGCCAGATGGGACCGCAGGTACGCCACCCGCTCCGGGTCCTTCACCCGGCCCGAGGGGTCGGCGTAGTCGTCGTAGGCCGCCCCGTTCTCGGTGATGACCAGCGGCACGCCCGGCAGCTCGTCCCGCAGCCGCACGAGCAGCTCGTGCAGTCCGTCCGCGTCGACCGGCCAGTCCATCGCGGTGCGCGGCCCCGGGATCTGCTCGAACCGCACGTGCCGCTCCGCCCCCGCCCACGGCGAGGGGGACTCGGAGCTGCCCGCGCCGACGAGCGAGGGCGCGTAGTAGTTGATGCCGAGCGAGTCGATCGGCGCGGCCGCCGTCGCCAGGTCGCCGTCCGCCACGAACGACCAGTCCGTGACCGGCGCGGTGTCGCGGACCAGGTCCTCCGGGAGCCGCCCGTGGAAGACCGGGTCCAGGAAGATCCGGTTGCCGACGGCGTCGATCCGGCGGGCCGCGTCCACGTCCTCCGGGTCGCTCGAACAGGCCCGCACGGCATGGAGGTTGAGTGTCAGGGACACCTCGGAGGAGTCCGGCAGCGCGCCCCGCAGCACCCGCGCCGCCAGACCGTGCGCCAGGTTCAGGTGGTGGGCGGCGCGCAGGGAGGCGACGGCGCTGGTCCGGCCCGGGGCGTGGACCCCGTTCCCGTACCCGAGGAAGGCGGCGCACCAGGGCTCGTTCAGGGTGGTCCAGGTCGCCACCCGGTCGCCGAGCGCCTCCGCCATGATCCCGGCGTACTCGGCGAAGCGGTACGCCGTCTCCCGCTGCGGCCAGCCCCCGGCGTCCTCCAGCTCCTGCGGCAGGTCCCAGTGGTACAGGGTCGCCACGGGCCGGATGCCCGCCTCCAGGAGCCCGTCGACGAGCCGCCGGTAGAAGTCGAGGCCCTTCTCCACCGCCGGCCCGCGGCCGGTCGGCTGCACCCGGGGCCAGGCGACCGAGAACCGGTAGTCGGTGACGCCGATCCGCCGCATCAGCGCGATGTCCTCGTCGAGCCGGTGGTAGTGGTCGGCGGCGATGTCGCCGGTGTCGCCGTTGCGGACCTTGCCCGGCGTGCGGCTGAAGGTGTCCCAGATGGACGGCGTGCGGCCGTCCTCGGCCGCCGCGCCCTCGATCTGGTACGCGGCGGTGGCCGTGCCCCAGCGGAAGTCCGTCGGGAACCGCAGGGCGGGCGTCGTGTCGGGGCGAGCGTCGAGCGTGGTCATCGGAGCGGAACTCCCGTAGGTGAGAGGTCGGTTGAAGAGGAGGAGAGCCGGGGGAGGGGCGGCCGGGGTCAGCCCTTGACCGCGCCCTGCATGATCCCGCCGACGATCTGCCGGCCGAGGAGCCCGAAGACGAGCAGCACGGGCAGGGTGCCCAGCAGCGTGCCTGCCATGATCACCGACTGGTCGTGGACGTACCCGCCGCCGAGCTGGCGCAGCGCGACCTGGACGGTGGGCTCGGAGGAGGACAGGGCCACGATCGGCCAGAAGAAGTCGTTCCAGGAGGCCATGAAGGTCAGCAGTCCGAGGACAGCCATGCCGGGCCGGGCGATCGGCACCACGATCGACCAGAAGATCCGGGCCGTGGAGGCCCCGTCGACCCGGGCCGCCTCGATCAGCTCGTCGGGGAGCGACTGCACCAGGTACTGCCGCATGAAGAACACGCCGAACGCCGACACCAGGCCCGGCAGGATCACCGACTGGAGCTGGTTCACCCACCCCAGCTCGGCGACGAGCATGAACAGCGGGATCACCCCGAGCTGCGGCGGGATCATCATCGTGCCCACGGTGACCGCGAGCAGCGCGCCCCGGCCCCGGAAGCGCAGCTTGGCGAAGGCGAAGCCGGCGAGCGTGCAGCACAGCACGGTGCCGAGCGTGATCGACCCGGAGACGATCAGCGAGTTGAGCAGGGCCGTGCCGATGTCCGCCTCGTCGAGGACGGCCTGGAAGTTGCGGATCAGGTGCGGGCCGGGGACGAGCGACGGCGGCACCCGCGCCAGGTCCGCGTTGGTCCGGCTGGCCGCGATGAGCGTCCAGTAGAACGGGAACGCGGAGACCAGCACCGCGAGGACCAGGATGCCGTACGCGAGGGGGCCGGCGTGCAGGGTGCGCCCGGCGCCCGAGGGCCGTCGGCGCGGCGCCCGGACCCGTACCGGAGGCTTCGGGGGAGCGGTCGGCGGATCGGCGAGCGCGGTCATCGGCCGGCCTCCTTGCGGTCGGTGCCGTCCTTGCGGGAACGGCGGCGCGCGATCAGGGCGTTGACGCCGACGAGCACCACGATGAGCAGGAACATCACCCAGGCGATCGCGGCCGCGCGCCCCAGGTGGAAGAAGCCCCAGCCCTGTTCGTACATGTAGAGGCCGAGCGTCTGGTACTGGTGCGAGATGCCGCCCGACATCGATCCTTCGAGCAGCAGCGGCTCGCCGAAGAGCTGGGTGGCGCCGATCGTGGAGACGATGACGGTGAAGACGATGGTGGGCCGCAGACCGGGCAGGGTGACGTGGAAGAACTGCCGCCACCGTGACGCCCCGTCCATGGCGGCGGCCTCGTACAGCTCGTCGGGGATCGACTGCATGCCGGCCAGGTAGATCAGCGCGTTGTAGCCGGTCCAGCGCCAGATGACGACCGTGGAGACGGCGATCTGGGAGGCGACGGTGCCGTTCTGCCAGTCGACGGGGTCGACGCCGACGAGCCCGAGGGCGTAGTTGATCAGGCCGAAGTCCCGGCCGAAGAGCTGCGCGAAGACGAGGGTGGCGGCGGCGACGGAGGTCGCGTACGGCAGCAGCACCGCCGTCCGCAGGAACGTGCGGCCGCGCATCCGGTAGTTGAGGAGGTGGGCGAGGCCGAGGGCCATCACCAGCTGCGGCACGGTGGACAGGACGCCGATCGTGAACGTGTTGCGCAGCGAGGTCCAGAAGTACGAGTCGGAGAACAGCGCCGTGTAGTTGCCGAGGCCGCGCCACTCCATGTCGCCGGGGGTCTGCAGCTCCACGCGGTAGAGCGAGACGAACGCCGTGTAGATCAGCGGGAAGAGGCCGAAGGCGGCGAAGAGGGTGAAGAAGGGGGCGATGTAGGCGTACGGCGAGAAGGTCTGCCACGCGCGCCGTGCGGAGCCCCGGCGCGGGGGCGGGGCGACCGGCTTCGGCGGCGCCGGGGTCTCGGGTGCGGTGAGGGTCACGGGCGGCCCTTCGGGGTGGTGGGTGCGGTGGTCCGTCTCCCCGCGCCGCCCGGGCGGGGAGGCCGTGGCGGCGCGGGGAGACGGAGGAGGGAGGGGAGGGGAAGGGGCGCGTCAGCCGAGGGTGTTGGCGACGCCCTTCTTCGCGTTCGACCAGGCGTCCTCGGGCGAGGTGCCCTTGCGCTCGACCTCGCTCAGCGCGTTGGTGATCTGCTGCGCGATGTTCTGGTCGTGCAGACCGAGGACCTGGACGGGGGCCTCCTTCACGGCCTCGCCGAAGATCTTCCCGATCGGGGCGCCGGAGAAGTACGGGTCGGTCGCTCCGGCGACCGCGTCGATCGCGCCCGTGGCGGACGGGAAGTTGCCCTGCTTGCGGAAGAGCTTGGCCTGCTGCTCGGGGGCGGTGAGCCAGGCGATCAGCTCGTACGCCTCCTTCTTGTGCTTGGCCGCCTTGGGCACGGCGAGGTAGGAGCCGCCCCAGTTGCCCGCGCCGCCCGGGAGCTTGGCGACGTCCCACTTGCCCTTGCCGGCCTCGCCCGCCTGGCCCTTGATGTAGCCGAGCATCCAGGCGGGGCACGGGATGGTGGCGAAGGAACCGGCGGCGAAGGCCTGGTTCCACTGCGGCGACCACTGGTCGAGCTTGGCGCTCAGCCCGTCCTGCGCGGCGGCGACGGAGTGGTCCCAGGCGTCGCGCAGGGCCGGGTTCGTCTCCCAGATCAGCGCGCCGGAGGCGTCGTAGTACCGCTCCTTCTGCTGGCCGATCATGATCGAGTAGAGGCTGCCGACGCTGTCGAGCCAGGCGCTCTTGCCGGGGGCCTTCGCCTTGTACTGCTTGCCGAGGGCCAGGTAGCCGTCCCAGGTGGACCAGCGCTTGGCGAGTTCCTCGCGGTCGGTGGGGAGCCCGGCCTGCCGGAACAGGTCCGTGCGGTAGCACATCGCCTCGGGGCCGACGTCGGTGCCGAGGCCGAGGACCTCGCCGTTCTTCGCGGTGGCGGCCGCCCACTTGGCGTCGGCGAACTGCGCCTTCAGCCCGTCCGCGCCGTACTTCCGGAGGTCCTCGAAGCGCTCGGTCTGCTGCTGGGTGACCGAGGCGATCCGGCCGACCTCGATGCCCTGGACGTCGGCGAGGCCGGCGCCGCCCGCGAGGCGGGTCTGGAGGGACTTCCAGTAGTCGGCCTCGTCCTCGGTGTCCGTCTGCTTGATGGTGACGCCGGGGTGCAGCTTCTCGTACTCGGCGTAGAGCCCGGCCTCCTTGTAGCCGAAGGAGCCGAACAGGTCCACGGTGATCGTGACCCCGCCCCCCGCGCCGTCGGCGGACGTCCCGTCCGTCGAACTCCCGCAGGCGGCGAGCAGCGCCCCGGTGAGTGCGACCGCGCCCAGGCGGACGACGGCTCTCTTGGCGGCTCGGGCGATGGGCATGGGAAGCCTCCCTTGGCTCCGGACGACGAGAGACGCTTGAGAGCGCTCTCAGCAATGCGGTTGGAGCGTGCCCCTGGCGTGCCCGTCCCGTCAAGAGTTGAAGGCGTAACGGCTTGGACTCGGGGCCAAGTCAGGTCTGTGCGCGCTCTCTTGACACCCAGGTTTCGGGAGTTTTACGTTTCCGGCCATCTGAGAGCGCTCTCGAAGCAGTCGGGAAACGCACTCGGGATCTCGCTCCGCATGCCGCACCACCCCCCCATCCCCTCCTCCCCACGAGGTGCCGTACATGCCAGCCCCCCGACCCCGACCGGCCGCAGCCCTGGTCCTGGTCTCCGCCCTCGCCGCCCTGGGACTCGGCCCCGCCGCAGCCCCCGCGGCCGCCGCCACGATCCCCGTCGGCGCCGGAAGCCACTCCGACACCCGCCCCGCCGGAACCTCCGGCCCCACCACCAACACCGGCACCCCGGTGACCCCCAAGGTCACCGCCGCCGCCCAGGGCAAACCCGTCCCCACCAACGACTGGTGGTCCTCCCTGGCCTTCCAGCGCTACGGCGACAACCCGTACTCGACCCCGATGTACGGCCACCCGCTCACGTACCAGGCCACCGCCGGGGGCCTCGACATCGGCTACCCGACCACCCCCGCCGTCGTCGGCGACGGCCGCCAGTACGAGTACGCCCACAAGCGCGACCTCACCCTCGGCCTCACCGGCCTCAACGCCCCCGACACCAAGGTCGACGCCTGGTCCGACTGGACCGTCACCCCCTACTGGTCCGACGGCGCCCGCACCCTGCGCACCACCATCGGCCACGGCATGCCCTTCGTGTACGCCAAGGGCAGCGGCGGCGACGCGCGGATCACCACCGCCACCGCCCCCGCCGTCTTCGCCGACCAGGGCAACGTCCTCGGCATCACCGTCGCCGGCCACCACTACGCCCTCTTCGCCCCCAGCGGCGCCGACTGGAACGTCTCGGGCTCCACGATCACCGCGGGCCTCGCCGGCAAGGACTACTTCTCCGTCGCCGTCCTGCCCTCCACCGACGCGCTCGCCACCTTCCGCACGTACGCCTACAGCTTCGTCACCGGATCCACCGTGAACTGGAGCAGCGCGGGCGGCACGATACGCGCCACCTACACCCTCACCACCGAGGCCAAGGAGGGCACCGAGCGCGGCACGCTCCAGGCCCTGTACCGGCACCAGTGGCTCCACACGACCGACGCGCTCACCCCGTACACGTACGTCTCCCCGCGCGGCACGATGAAGGTCCGCGCCTCCGCCTCCTTCACCACCGCCCAGAAGGCCGCGCCCGTGCTGCCCGCGCTGCCGCGCACCGGCGGCGTCGACGCGGCCCGGCTGCGCGGCTACCTGAACGAGGTCGCGAACGCCTCCGACCCGTTCTCCGGAGCCGTCGACACCTACTGGACCGGCAAGGCGCTCGGCAAGCTCGCGCAGCTGGTGCCCGTCGCCGACCAGATGGGCGAGGGCGCCGTCCGCGACAAGCTCCTCGGCCTGATCAAGGGCCGCCTGCAGGAGTGGTTCACGGCCGGCGGGGCCGCCGAGTTCTCGTACGACAGGACCTGGAAGACCCTCACCGGCTACCCGGCCTCCTACGGCAGCGACACCGAACTCAACGACCACCACTTCCACTACGGCTACTACGTCTACGCCGCCGCGATCGTCGCGCAGTACGACCCCGCCTGGGCCGCCGACTCCGCCTGGGGCGGCATGGTGAAGACCCTCGTGCGCGACACCGCCAACCCCAGCCGCACCGACTCCGCCTACCCGTTCCTGCGCGGCTTCGACGTCTACGCCGGGCACAGCTGGGCCAGCGGCCACCAGGGCTTCGCCGCGGGCAACAACCAGGAGTCCTCCTCCGAGTCGACCAACCTCAGCGCCGCCCTCGTCCTGTGGGGCTCCGCCACCGGCGACACCGCCCTGCGCGACCTCGGCAGCTATCTGCTCGCCACCGAGGGCGAGGCCATCGCCCAGTACTGGTTCGACGCCGACCAGCAGGTCTTCCCCGGCTCCTACGGCCACGACACCGTCGGCATGGTCTGGGGCAGCGGCGCCGCCTACTCCACCTGGTGGACCGCCAACCCCGAGGAGATCCACGGCATCAACGTCCTGCCCGTGACGGGCGGCTCCCTCCACCTCGGCGGCCACAAGGACGCCGTCCGGCGCAACCTCGCCGAGATGGAGCGCGAGAACGGCGGCCCCGCCGTCGAGTGGCGCGACATCCTCTGGGAGTTCCGCTCCTTCGCCGACCCGGCCGCCGCGAAGGCCCAGTGGGACGCCGGCCAGGGCTACACGCCGGAGGCGGGCGAGTCCCGCGCCCACACCTACCACTGGATCGCGACCCTCGACGCGATCGGCGCGCCCGACCCGTCCGTGACCGCCGACCTGCCCACGGCCGCCGCCTTCACCAAGGGCACCACGCGCACCTACGTCGCCCACAACCACGGCGCCGCCGCCCGTACCGTCACCTTCTCCGACGGCCGGACCCTCGCCGTCCCCGCCCGCTCCACCGCCACCGCCACCGGACCCGGCTCCACCGACCCGGACCCGGACCCCGAGCCGTCCACCGGCAACACCTTCCAGCTCCGCTCCGGCGGCACGCTCACCACGACCACCGGCGGCACGGAGGGCGCCGACACCGTCCTGTCCGCACAGGGCGCCAACCACGACGGCACGCCGAACAGGCCGCTCGTCTACCGGGCCACGGGCGTCAACGGCACCCTGCGGCCGGGCGCCGCGACCTCCTTCCGCCTCCAGCTCGACGCCGGTACGACGGTCGGCCTCGGCCAGCAGGCGCGCGTCAGCTACGACCTGACCGGCGACGGCACCTTCGAGCGGACGGAGACCTACCACTACTTCGCCACCGACCCGGTCACCGGCTGGGAGGAGTACACCCAGGCCCGCGGCCTGAAGTCCGCCACCGGAACCCTCGGCGACCTGCGGGGCGGCACGATCAGGCTGGAGGTCTGGAGCGCGATCGGCAACGGCGACGCGCGCCTGCGGACGGGCGCCGACCGGTCCGTCGTCGTCATCCCGTACGACTGACCCCTGACCCGCCTCCGGGCGGGGACCAGGAACGGAAGCGGCGGGCCCGGGAGCGTCTCCCGGGCCCGCCGCGCGCGTGCTCGTCCGTGCGGCGGCCGCGGGCGTACGTCCGCGGCCGTCAGCCGTCAGCCGTCAGCCGTCAGCCGTCAGCCGTCAGGCGGGGGGCGTCGGGCGGGGGGTGGCGTCAGGCGGAGGCGCGCCGCACCAGCGAGGTCGGGGTGATCACCGACTCCGGGACCTCGCCCCCGGCCCCGTCCATCACCCGCAGCAGCAGCTTCACCATCAGCCGTCCCATGCCCTCGACGTCCTGGCGCACCGTCGTCAGCGCAGGCGAGCTGCGGTGCACCACCGAGGCCATGTCGTCGAAGCCGACCACCGCCACGTCCTCCGGCACCCGCACCCCGCGCTCCCGCAGCGTCCGCAGCGCGCCGAGCGCCATCAGGTCGTTGGCGACGAACACGCCGTCGAGGTCCGGCCGCCGGTCCAGCAGTTCGGCCATCGCCCGCTCCCCGCTCTCCTCGGTGAACTCCCCCCGGCACACCAGCCCGGGATCGGCGTCGAGGAGCACGTCGCGGTAGCCGTGCAACCGGTCGAGGGCCGACGTCTGGTCCACCGGGCCCGAGATGTGCGCGACGGTACGCCGCCCCAGGCCCACCAGGTGCCGTACGGCCTCGCGCGCGCCGCCCCGGTTGTCGCAGTCCACGAACGGCACGGCCGGGTCCGTGCCGGGTGCGGGCCGCCCGCCGAGGACCAGCGGCACCCGGGTCCTGTCGAGCAGCTCCACCAGCGCGTCGTCGCCGTGCAGCGAGAAGGCCAGCGCCCCGTCGACGTGCCCGCCGCCCAGATAGCGGGCGATCCGGTCGTGGTCGCCGGGCCCCTCCACCCAGAGCAGCACCAGCTGCGTGTCGTGGGCGGTCAGCTCCCGGCTGATCCCGCGCACCTGCTGCTCGAAGAACGGGTCCGAGAAGATCCGGAACTCCGGCTCCGCGATGATCACCGCCACCGCGCCGTTGCGCCGGGTGACCAGCGTGCGGGCCGCGTGGTTCGGGACGTAACCGAGCTCCTCGACTGCCCTGCGGACCTTCTCGACCAGCGGCGCCCGGACGCCCGCCCCGCCGTTGACGACCCGTGAGGCGGTGGCGCGGGAGACCCCGGCGCGCGCGGCGACGGCTTCCAGGGTGGGGCGCGTCCCGGTGGTCTGCTCGGGCAAGGCGGGCACTCCTCGTCTGCGGATGGGGCCGTCCGGCCCGGTGGACACGGACACCGCCCAGGATATCCGCAGCCCGCACCGGATGAGAGCGCTCTCAACGCTTTCTCCGGGCCCGGTCGGGCGAATGCCTCCCCGCGGGTCGGGCGAACGTCGGGCCGCGCGCGTGGCCCGCGCCGCCACCGGTGGTAGGTCGAGCCCATGCAGCCAGGCACACCCCCGCAGGTGCACCCGTTCCTCCGCACGGCCGCCGCCCACGCGTGGCGCCTGCTCGTCGTCGGCGCCCTCGTCTACGCCCTCTTCGCCCTGCTCGGCCGCTTCCACGAGATCGGCGTCGCCGTCTTCCTCGGCCTGGTCGTCACCGCGCTGCTCCGCCCCGTCGTCGACCTCGCCGCCCGCGGCCTGCCCCGCCCCCTCGCCGTCGCCCTCACCCTGCTCGGCGGGATCGCGCTCGTCCTCGGCGTCCTCACCTTCGTCGGCGAGGCCGTCGCCGGGGAGCGCACCACCCTGGCCCGCGAGTTCAGGGAGGGCCTCGGCCGCATCGAGGCGTGGCTGGAGCGGGCCCCCTTCCGGGTGGACCCCGGGGCCCTGACCGACCTCCAGTCCCGGATCGGCCAGTTCTTCTCCAGCCACCGCTCCGCCCTGGTCGGCGAGGCGGTGAGCGGGGCGCACCACGTGGTCGCCGTCCTCACCACCCTGGCCCTCGCGCTCTTCTGCGCGGTGCTCTTCGTCCACGCGGGGGACCGCCAGTGGGCCTGGTTCCGCGACCAGCTGCCCCCGCACGTCCGCGGCCGCGTCGACACCGGCGGCCGGGCCGCCTGGCGCACCTTCACCGGCTACACGCACGGCATCGTCCTCGTCGCCGCCGTCAACGCGCTCCTCGTCGGCCTCGCCCTCCGGCTCCTCGGCGTGCCGCTCGCCGTGCCGCTGGCGCTCCTGGAGTTCGTCGCCGCCTTCGTCCCGCTGATCGGCTCGCCCGTCGCGCTCGCGGTCGCCGCCGTGGTCGCCCTCGCCGCCGAGGGCCCGGTGGTCGCCGGGATCGTGGTGGCCCTCATCGTGGTCATCGGCCAGATCGAGGGGCATCTGCTGCATCCGCTAGTCATGAGCTGGGCGGTGCGGCTGCACCCCCTGGTCGTCGCGCTCTCCGTCGTCGCGGACTCGATCGCGGCGGGCATCGTCGGCGCCGTCGTGGCCGTGCCTCTGGTGTCGGTCGTCTGGTCGGTCCGTACGGCCCTGCGCGGCACCGGCACCGGCACCGGCGCGGAGGCGGGCCCGGCCCCCGGTGGAGGCGCCGGCAGCCCCGGAGATGGCCCCGGAAAGGGCCCCGCCTCCGGGTGACCCTTCTCGCTCCGCCGTCCGGACCTGCACAATCGACCTGTGATCGATGACGACGACCCGTACCTGTGGCTGGAAGACGTACTCGGAGAGGAGGCCCTCGCCTGGGTGGCCGAGCGGAACGCGGAGACGGCCGCCGAGCTGGCCGCCGACCCCGGCTTCGCCCCGCTCAAGGCCCGTGTGCGGGAGGTCCTGGACGCCTCCGACCGCATCCCGTACACCACCCGCCGGGGACCGTACCTCTACAACTTCTGGCGCGACGCCGACCACGTGCGGGGCGTGTGGCGGCGCACCACGCCCGAGCGCTACCGCAAGGACGACCCGGAGTGGGAGGTCCTCCTCGACGTCGACGCGCTCGCCGAGGCCGAGGGCGAGCCCTGGGTGTGGGCCGGGGCCCGGGTCCGCAGGCCGGAGTTCGACCGCGCCCTCCTGCTGCTCTCGCGGGACGGCGGCGACGCCACCGTGGTGCGCGAGTTCGACCTCGCCGCGCGCGCCTTCGTCGAGGACGGCTTCACCGTCCCGGAGGCGAAGACGCGCGTCTGCTGGATCGACGAGGACACCGTCTTCGTCGGCACCGACCACGGACCGGGCTCCCTGACCGACTCCGGCTATCCGCGCACGGTCCGCCGCTGGCGCCGCGGCACCCCGCTGGAGGACGCTCCGACGGTGTACGAGGCCGGGGCGGCGGACGTGTCGGCCTGGAGCAGCCACGACACCACCCCCGGCTACGAGCGGTCGTTCGTCGGCCGGTCGCTGGACTTCTTCCGCAGTGAGACGCACCTGCTGCGCCCCGACGGCACCCTCGTCCGGATCGACGTCCCCGAGGACGCCGAGGTCTACGCCCACCGCGAACACCTGATCGTCACGCTCAAGTCCGCGTGGCTGGGGCAGCGGGCCGGCTCCCTCCTCGCGTTCGGCTTCGACGCCTTCCTCGCCGGCGACCGCACCCCGACCGTGCTGTTCGTGCCCGACGAGCGGACCGCGCTCGCCGGGCACTCCTGGACCCGGCACCACCTGATCCTGGAGCTGATGCGGGACGTCAGCACCCACATCGAGGTCCTCACCCCCACCGCCGACGGCGGCCCGTGGACCCGCGAGCCGCTGGCCGACGTCCCCGCGCTCTCCGCCGTCACCGTCGTCGACACCGACCCCGACGTCTCGGACGAGTACTTCCTGGACGTCTCCGGGTTCCTCCAGCCGTCCACGCTCTCCTACGGGCGGATCGGCGGCGACTCCGAGATCCTCAAGCAGGCCCCCGCCCGCTTCGACACCACGGGCCTCGCCGTCCGGCAGCACTTCGCCACCTCGGCCGACGGCACCCGCGTCCCGTACTTCGTGATCGGCCCCGACCGCACCGGACCGGACGCCCCGGGCCCCGGCCCCACCCTCCTGTACGGCTACGGCGGCTTCGAGGTCTCCCTCACCCCGTTCTACGGCGCCGTCACCGGCCGGGCCTGGCTGGAGCGCGGCGGCACGTACGTGATCGCGAACATCCGGGGCGGCGGCGAGTACGGGCCGGGCTGGCACCGGGCCGCGCTCCGCGCCGAACGGCCGCGCGCCTTCGAGGACTTCGCGGCCGTCGCCGAGGACCTCGTCGCCCGCGGGATCACCACCCCGGCGATGCTCGGCGCCGCCGGCGGCAGCAACGGCGGGCTGCTCATGGGCGCCATGCTCACCCGCTACCCGCGGCTCTTCGGCGCGATCGTCGCCCAGGTGCCGCTGCTCGACATGCTGCGGTTCCACAAGCTCCTCGCCGGGGCGTCCTGGATCGCCGAGTACGGCGACCCCGAGGTCGAGGCCGACCGGCCGCACCTGCGGGACCTCTCCCCGTACCACCGGCTCACCGCGGACGCCGCGTACCCGCCGCTCCTCCTGATGACCTCGACCCGCGACGACCGGGTCCACCCCGGGCACGCCCGGAAGGTCGCGGCGCGGCTGCGGGAGCTCGGCCACCCGGTCCTGCTCCACGAGAACACCGGTGGCGGCCACGCGGGCGCGAGCGACAACGAACAGTCCGCCCACAACCACGCCCTGGTCCACACCTTCCTGCGGCGGCACCTCGGGTAGGGCCCCTCGGGCCCGGCCCCGCGCCGGAGAACGCCGTGGCCGGCGCCCCGCGTCAGGGGCGCCGGCCACGTCTCCGTACGGACGGAGGGTCGGAACGGGGCGCTCAGACCAGGTCGAACCGGTCGAGGTTCATGACCTTGTCCCACGCCTTCACGAAGTCCTGGACGAACTTCTCCCTGGCGTCGTCGCTCGCGTACACCTCGGCCACCGCGCGCAGCTCCGCGTTCGACCCGAAGACCAGGTCGGCGCGGGTGCCGGTCCACCGGACCTCGCCCGTGGCGGCGTCGCGGCCCTCGAAGGTGCTCTCGTCGCCGGACGCGGACGTCCAGACGGTGCCCATGTCGAGGAGGTTGACGAAGAAGTCGTTCGTCAGGACCCCGGGGGTGGCGGTGAGGACGCCGTGCGAGGACTGCTGGTGCGTGGCGCCGAGGACGCGCAGACCGCCGACCAGGACCGTCATCTCCGGTGCGCTCAGGGTGAGCAGGTTGGCCCTGTCGACGAGGAGGTACTCGGCGGTGAGGCGGTGGCCCTTGCCGAGGTAGTTCCGGAAGCCGTCGGCGGTGGGCTCCAGGGCGGCGAACGACTCCACGTCCGTCTGCTCCTGCGAGGCGTCGGTACGGCCCGGGGTGAACGGCACCTCGATCGGCACCCCGGCGTCGGCGGCGGCCCGCTCCACGGCGGCGACGCCGCCGAGCACGACGATGTCGGCCGTCGAGATCCGCTTGTCGCCGCTCTGCTCGTCGTTGAAGGCCTCGCGGACGCCCTCCAGGGTGCGCAGCACCGTCGCCAGGCGGTCCGGGTCGTTGACCTCCCAGCCGCTCTGCGGCTGGAGCCGGATGCGGCCGCCGTTGGCGCCGCCGCGCTTGTCGCTGCCGCGGAAGGACGAGGCCGCCGCCCAGGCGGTGGAGACCAGCTCGGCGACGGACAGGCCCGAGCGCAGGATGCGGCCCTTCAGGTCGGCGACGTCCGCGGCGTCCACGAGAGCGTGGGTCACCGGCGGCAGCGGGTCCTGCCAGATCAGCTCCTCGGTGGGCACCTCCGGGCCGAGGTAGCGGACGACGGGGCCCATGTCGCGGTGGGTCAGCTTGAACCAGGCGCGGGCGAAGGCGTCCGCGAACTCCTGCGGGTTCTCGTGGAAGCGCCGGGAGATCTGCTCGTACGCCGGGTCGAAGCGCAGCGACAGGTCGGTCGTCAGCATGGTCGGGGCGTGCCGCTTCGACGGGTCGTGGGCGTCGGGGACGGTGCCCGCGCCCGCGCCGTCCTTCGGCCGCCACTGGTGGGCGCCCGCGGGGCTGGTGAAGAGCTCCCACTCGTAGCCGAAGAGGATGTCGAAGAAGCTGTTGTCCCAGGCCGTCGGGGTGGTCGTCCAGATGCCCTCGAGACCGCTGGTGATGGCGTCGCCGCCCTTGCCGGTGCCGAAGGTGCTGTGCCAGCCGAAGCCCTGCTGCTCGACGGGGGCCGCCTCGGGGTCCGGGCCGACGCTGTCCGCGGGTCCGGCGCCGTGGGTCTTGCCGAAGGTGTGGCCGCCCGCGATCAGGGCGACGGTCTCCTCGTCGTTCATCGCCATCCGGTGGAACGTCTCGCGGATGTCACGGGCTGCGGCGAGCGGGTCGGGGTTGCCGTTCGGGCCCTCGGGGTTGACGTAGATGAGGCCCATCTGGACGGCGGCGAGCGGGTTCTCCAGCTCGCGCTCACCGGTGTAGCGCTCGTCGCCGAGCCAGGTGGTCTCGGGGCCCCAGTAGACGTCCTCGTCGGACTCCCACTCGTCGACGCGGCCGCCGCCGAAGCCGAAGGTCTCGAAGCCCATGGTCTCCAGGGCGACGTTGCCGGCGAGGATCATCAGATCGGCCCAGGAGAGGTTGCGGCCGTACTTCTTCTTGACCGGCCACAGCAGGCGGCGGGCCTTGTCGAGGTTGCCGTTGTCCGGCCAGCTGTTCAGCGGGGCGAAACGCTGCTGTCCCGCTCCGGCGCCGCCGCGGCCGTCGCTGATGCGGTACGTTCCCGCGCTGTGCCAGGCCATGCGGACCATGAAGGGGCCGTAGTGGCCGAAGTCCGCCGGCCACCAGTCCTGCGAGGTGGTCAGCACCTCGGCGATGTCCCGCTTCACCGCGGGCAGGTCGAGCGTGCGAAATGCCTCGGCGTAGTCGAAATCGGCACCGAGCGGATTGGTCACGGGCTGATTCTTGGCAAGAATCCGCAGATTCAGCCGTTCCGGCCACCACTGGCGGTTTCCGCCGCCCTGGGTCGGGTGCGGGGCGCGCCCGTGCGGGACCGGACAGCCACCTCCGCCCTCGTTCTTCGCGTCTACGACGATGGCGTCATGGTTCTCAGACATGGGGTTTCCCGTCCCTTGGCCAGTCAACGAAAACGATCCTACGAACGGGCCTATCCAAGTCAAGAAGACCGCGGAATTCACGAGACGGGCCCAATCCACGGAGTGGCCGGAATTGCAGGGTCACCGGAATTGCGGAATCCGGTGCGGCGCCCGCAATTCCGGGGAACCGGACAAAAAGAATTCGCGTCCGAATCCCGGCGGTGATCAGCCTGCCGCTCCGGTGGCGGCCGCTCCGCGCCAGACCGTGACGTCGAGGGTGAGGTAGGTGCTCGGCGAGTCCTCGGGCGAGAAACCCCGCACCGTCACGAGCCCCACGTGGCCGGTTCCCGTCGTCACACAGACCTGGCGGCCCTGGGACAGCTGGTTCACCCGGAGGTCCTTGGCGAAGCGGGTGTCCGCCAGGCAGGTGGCGAGCGACCCCCGCTGACCGGGGTCGAGCAGCACCAGGGTGCTGTCCGCGCTCTCGGCGTCGAGGAAGCCCCCGGTGTCGTAAGCGAGTTCGTACCCGCCGTCCTCCCCGTTCTGGGGCCGTACGACCTCGTCGCCGAGGGTCAGGTGGTACCCGGCGGTCAGGTTGATGTTCTCGAACACGGCGGGCTTCGGCGCGGCGGGCGGGGCCGAGGCCCGGTCCGTCGGCCGCGCCGTACCGGTGGCACCGGTCGTGGGGCTCGCCGGAGCGCCGCCGCTGCCGCCGGTGCTCGTGCCGCCGCCCCGCGTGCCGCCGACGTTCGCCTCCGTGCCGCTCCCCTCGTCCTTCAGGACGGCCCACGCCGTGACGCCCCCGGCGACGCCGAAGGCCAGCACGGCGGCGAGGGCGACGAGGAGCCCCCGGCGGCCCGGGTTGTTCCGCACGGGCGGCTGCGGGTACGGCTGCGGCTGCGGGTACGGCGCGGTCGCCGGGCCCTGCGCCGGCGCGTACGGGAAGCCGGGCGGCGGCCCGGAGTGCCCCGGCCGAGGACCGACGGGCGGCCCGAATCCGGCCGCGGGCGCGACCGGGTGCGCGGGCGCTGTGGGGGAGTGGCCGACGGACGGCGCGCCGACCGGCGCCGCGGGAGCGGCCGGCGCGCCGCCCGGGGCCCGCGCGGGCGGCCGCGTCGGCGGCGGTACGGGCGCGACGGCCGGTGCGGTCGTCGGCGGGGGCGGCGTCGGTACGGGGGCGGGGGCGGCGGCCCGCGCGGTGATGTCGGCCGAGACCGCGACCGGCAGCCAGTCCTCGGGGCGCCGCAGCACCGTCGCCTCGTTCGCCGCCTGGCACAGGCGGATGATCTCGGCCACGGACGGACGGGCCGCCGGGTCCTTCGCGAGGCAGCGCGTCACGAGCTCGGTGAGCCGCTCCGGCACCGCGCTCAGGTCCGGTTCCTCGTGCACGATCCGGTAGAGCACGCCGTGCGAGGCGCCCTCGCCGAACGCGGACAGCCCCGTCGCCGCGTACGCCGCGACCTGACCGAGCGCGAAGACGTCCGTCGCGGCCGTCACGGTCCGCCCCGCGGCCTGCTCGGGCGCCATGAACGCCGGGGTGCCGACGGCGACCCCGCTGCCGGTGAGCGAGGTCGCGTCCGCGGCGTACGCGATGCCGAAGTCGATCACCCGCGGCCCGTCGGCGGCCAGCAGCACGTTCGACGGCTTGAGGTCACGGTGCACGAGACCGGCGCCGTGGATGACCTGGAGCGCCTCCGCCATGCCCGCGACGAGCAGCAGCACGGTCTCGACGGGGAGCGCCCCGTGTGCGACGACGGCGTCGGCGAGCGACGGGCCCGGCACGTAGGCGGTGGCCAGCCAGGGGCGCGCACCGTCGGGGTCGGCGTCGATGACGGGAGCGGTGAAGAGCCCCTGTACGCGCTGCGCGGAGCGCACCTCCTGCGCGAAGCGGCGGCGGAACTCGGCGTCCTCGCCGAACTCGGGCCGGATCACCTTGATCGCCACCGCCCGGCCGCCGGGCGTGTACGACAGGTACACCTTGCCCATGCCTCCGGCGCCGAGCCGGGCGGCTATCCGGTATCCGGCGACGGTGGTGGGGTCGTCCGCCGCGAGGGGCTGGAAGATGTCGCCCGCCCCCGCCGTCCGCCCCGACTGCTGCCCGCTCATCCGTTCGTGTCTCCCCACGCAGACCTGTGCTGTTCGACGGGCACCCTACCGCCGCGCCAACCTGGCCGCGCGGGCGGCTTCCTGACGGGGGGACAGCCCGGTCAGAGCGCCGCGGAGGTGCGCGGCCGGGCCCGCATGCGCAGGTCGCGCAGCTCCAGCGTCACGGCCGCGGCGAGACGGCCCCGGTGGCCCTCCACGTGCTCCAGTCGCCAGCGGGCGGCGATGGTGGCGAGCGCGAGGGTGGCCTCGACCATGCTGAAGGAGTCGCCGACGCACTTGCGGGCGCCCGCGGCGAAGGGGAGGAAGGAGTGGCGCGCCGGCGCCGCGTCCGGGGAGTCCCAGCGGTCGGGACGGAAGACCTCGGGGTCGTGGTGGAGGTCGGGCCGGTGGTGGATGAGGTAGGGGCTGTAGGCGACGCTGGTCCCGGCCGGCAGCAGGTACCCGCCGAGTTCCGTGTCGGCCGTGACGGAGCGGGTGAAGAACCAGCCCGGCGGGCGCAGCCGCAGGGTCTCGTTGACGACGCCCTCGGTCAGCCGCAGGCGCGGCAGGTCCGCGTGGGTCGCGGGCGCGCCGCCCAGGACGGCGTCGACCTCGGCGTGCAGCCGCTGCTCGACCTCCGGGTGACGGGCCACCAGGTCGAGGGCGGAGGAGAGCGTCGCGGCGGTGCTCTCGATCCCGGCCAGGACGAAGGAGACGATGGTGTCGTTGATCTCGGCGGCGGACATGCCGGGGCGGTCGTCCTCGGGGTCGTGCGCCGCCACCAGCGCCGAGAGCAGGTCGCCGTGGTCGGCTCCGTCGGCGCGGCGCTGGGCGACGATCCGCTCGACGGTGGCGTGCAGCCGGGCGCGGGCGGCGAGGTGGGCGCGGTTGCCGGGCGTGGGCAGGCGGTCCAGCGGCGGGATCAGGAACATGCGCTGGTAGAGGCTCTTGACCACGGTGGTGACGTCGTCGACGATCCGGCCGTGCGCGGCCGCGGACAAGGTGTCGGAGAACAGCGTGGCGGTGATGATCCGGGAGCTGGTCGCCATCATCTCGGCCGGCACGTCGAGGATCTGGCCGGCGCTCCAGGAACCGGTCGTCTCCTCGACGCAGGCCGTCATGACCCGCGCGTAGTCGGGGAGCCGGGCCTGGTGGAAGGCGGGTTGGGAGAGCCGCCGCAGGCGGCGGTGCGCCTGGTGCGGGCAGGAGACCACGCCGTCGCCGATCACCTCGCGCAGCCGGTCGTAGAGCGGTCCGCCCTTGTCGAAGGTGCGGTCGTCGAGGAGGGCCTGCCGGGTGAGGTCGGGATCGCAGATCACCACCATGCCGAGGGGGCCGAGCCGGACGCGGACCAGATCGCCGAGCGCGGGCAGCGAGGTGAGGAACGCCAGCGGGTCCCGCAGCAGCGGCACGACGTGCCCGAGCAGGGGGAGGGCGCGGGGCGCGGTGGGGATCGAGCGGAAGTCCTTCGTGACGCGGTACGGCTCCATGACGTGGTACGGCTCCTTCGCCGAGAGTCCATCCTGAACAAGCGTCGTCTCTAGCGCAGGCCTGCGGTGCCGGACGCCTCCGCCCGGAGAACGGCAGGTCACCGGCCGTCACCCGAGGGGTGCCGGGTTGACGACCGACGACTTTCCGGCCGGACGGCGGCGACCTTCGGCCGGTGAAGATCCGACCATTTGGCTCGATCGGGGAAGGCGGGCCCGCATCATCCGGAATGCCGCCCTCCGGCATGGATGATCTTGGGCGAAGTGCCGTCGCCCCGGGCACCTTCGACCCCGGGGCGTCTCTCTGCCGATCCTGGAGGATCCATGCGACACCCCGTCTCCCGCCTGCGTGCGCGCGCCCTCGCCGTCGGGCTCGCCCTCGCCGCGTCCGCGCTCGTCCCCTCGGGCACCGCGGGCGCGGCGGACGCGTACGAGTGGGCCGCGCTGGGCGACTCGTACACCGCCGGCGGCTTCGTCGGCGACCCGCTGCCCGCCCTGGGCGACGCGTCCCGGGACGGCTGCGACCGCACCACCGGGGCCTACCCGGCCCTGGTCGAGCGGGAGCTCGACGAGTTCCCGCCCGGCAAGCCCGTCCGGCTGACCGACGTGAGCTGCGGCAACGCCACCATCGCCAACATCGCCACCACCAAGCAGAAGCCGATCAGCCCGGTGCGGCCCCCGGCGGGCGGCTGGGCAGAGGTCGACACGCAGATCGAGCGGGCCGGTCTCGGTGCGACGACCGACGTCGTCACCATCGGCATCGGCGGCAACAGCCTGCCCTTCGGCGACATCCTGACCACGTGCCTCAGCCTGGGCGCGAGCGGCGCGTCCTGCCGCGACCACTACACCAACCCCCCGGAGGGCGAGGAGAGCATCGAGGACAGGCTCGCCCGCGTCCAGACCGAGTACGTCGAGATGCTCGCCCAGGTGCACCGGGCGGCGCCCGACGCCAAGGTGATCACGGTCGGCTACCCGGCCGTCCTGCCGGAGGACGGCACCGCCTGCAACCGCCTCGCCCTCACCGAACTGAGCCTCCTCACCCACGCCGACGTCGACTGGCTCCGCGAGAGCGTCCTCGAACCGCTGAACGGCACGATCCAGCGGGTCACGAACTTCTTCGGGGACCGCTACGTCGACGTCTACTCCTCCAGCCTCGGCCACGACGCCTGCCGGCCCGCGGACACCAAGTGGGTCGAGGGCGTCTGCGGTGACGCCGCCGACTACTGGCCCACCAAGGTCGGCGTCCTGAACTGCGGCCTCGTCGGCAAGCGCGCCACCCTGGTCCATCCCAACGCCGCCGGGTACGAGAACACCGCGGCCCAGGTGGAGCGCGCGATCCGCATCGCCCTCCTCGAACTCTGACCTTCTCCGCGCAGGCTGACCTCCGTCACCGGCGCCCGGCACCCCGCACCCGCGTGCGGGGACCCGGGCGCCCGGCCGTACCGGACGCTCAGGACAGCACCAGGAGGACGGCCAGGGCGACGAGCAGGGAGTCGACGCGGTCCAGCAGACCGCCGGAGCCCGGGAGCCAGCCCGCCGCGTCCTTCGCCCCGGCGCCGCGCTTGACCATCGACTCCAGGAGGTCACCCAGCGGGCCGCCGACCGCCACGGCCACCGTCGTCTGCCAGGTCAGCGACGACAGCACGGCGAGCGCCCCGAGACCGGCCGCCGCCCCCGCCAGGGTGCCGCTCCACCGCTTCGCGGGCGACAGCGGGGAGAGCCGGGGCCCGCCGAGACGGCGCCCAGCCCCGTACGCGACGACGTCGGCGATCGACACGGCCACGAACAGCACGAGGCCGAGCGCCCCCAGGGGCACCAGCCCCGCCAGGACGCCCAGCCACACCAGGCCGAGCAGGCCCGCTCCCAGGCGGCGCAGTCCGTGCTCCGCGTCGCCCGCCAGCAGCGGCACGCCGGCGACCGCCAGCGCGCCGACCGCCGCCGCCCGCGCCACCTCCCCGGGCGCCAGCCAGGCGGTGAGGACGAGCCCGACGACCGCCGCGGCGAGCACCGCCCGGTCCACGCGCCCCAGCCGCAGCAGCCCGCCGAACTCCGCCACCGCGACCACCCCGACGACGGAGGCGAGCACCGCGGTCCCCGCCGGGCCGCACCAGAACGCGGCGGTGACCAGCGGCACCCCCAGCGCCCACGCGCACCACCGGACCATCAGCTCCCGCCGGCGCGTCGCCGCCACCGCGACGCCACCGACCGCCAGCGCCCCGCCGAGGTACGGCACGAGCCCGGCGACGCCCGTCACCGGGCCGCCGCGGCGCGCGGAAGCCGGTCCGAAAGGGCCGCCAGGGCACTGCGGCAGGCCGCCACGATCCGGGCGTTCTCCGCCGTGTCGCGCACGGCGATCCGGACGGTCCGCCCCTCGTACGCCGGCGACATCGGCGACAGGTCCCGCAGGTACACGTCGTCGCGGCGGCACGCGCGCACCAGCTCGGCCGCGCTCGGCCCGCCCCGCGGCAGCGTCACCGCGAGGAAGTTCGCCGCGCCCTCCTCGACCGAGGCGAAGCCGTCCAACTCCGCCAGTCCGGCAGCCAGTTCCCGGCGCAGCACATGGGTACGGGCCCAACGCCCCGCGTAGTAGTCCGGATCGCGCAGCGCCGTCACGGCCGCCAGCTGGGCCGGGAGGCTCACCGGCCACGGCGGCGTCCAGCGGCGCAGCGCCACCGCGGTGCCCGGCTCCGCCACCAGATAGGCCGCCCGCATCCCCGACAGCGCGTACATCTTCGACAGCGACGTGCAGACGACGACCCGCGGGTCGGCCGAGGCGAGCGGCGCCAGCGAGTCCGCCGGGTCGACGTACCCGAGGTACGCCTCGTCGATCCACCAGCGGGTACGGGCCGGCGAGGCCTCGATCACGGCGCGGAGCGCGGCGGCGGGCGCGTGGCGGCCGGTGGGGTTGTTCGGGTTGACCACCACCACGAGGTCGTACCGGCCGTCCCGGGTCGCGGCGGCGAGCCGCTCCGGGTCGACCAGCCAGCCGTCCTCGCGGCGCAGCCGCAGCCGGTCCACCCGGCAGCCGATCACCCGCTCGGTCACGTGGGCGTACTCCCCGTAGCTCGGGTCGAGGAGGAGCACCCGGCTGTCCGGGGTCAGCCACCGGCCGAACGCCCGGAAGATCAGGTCGGACGAGCCGGCCCCGACCACCAGCGACTCCACCGGAAGCGCCCGCACCCTGGCGATCTCCGCGAGCAGCCCCTCCGCGCCGGTCGGCGGCGAGGTCCGCGCCGTCCACCCCGGGTCGTCCGCCAGGACGGCGCGCACCGCCGGCGACGGCGGGTACCAGGCGTCCAGCACATCGGCACCGACGACCTCGTGACGGCGCGTCAGGGTGCGGAAGTCCGTCCCGATCGCCGAGAAGAAGGCGCCGCCGTGCTCGCAGCCGTCCTCGCGCGGGGCGAACGGCACGTCGAGCCGCCAGTCCAGACCCGCCCGCAGGCGGGCGAGCGTCCGCCCGTGACGGTCCGCGACCGTCCGCGTCAGCTCCGCCACGGAGCCGCTCAGCACCTCGAAGGTGACCGCCCCCGCGCGGACCGTACGCCCGACCGGCCGCAGCCCCGTGGCGAGGTACAGGCCGAGCAGCTCCGTGCGGCCCATCGCCACCACCCGGCGTCCACCGCGCGCCGCGACCCAGCGCAGCGCCGCGTACATGAGCAGCGACGCCGCCGCCGTGGACCGCCACCGCTCCTCCACCGTCAGGACGCGGATCTCGAAGGGCTCCTCCTCGGTGAGGAGCGGCAGCTCCTCGCGCGTGAGGTACTTGTCGAGGGCGTAGCGGCCGACCCACGGCGGCGTGAGGCTGACGAAGCCGATCCGCGTCTCGCCGCGCGCGGCCACCAGGTACACGTTCTCGCCGTCGAGCCCGTCGCTGAGGCGGCCCGACGCGTGCACCGGGTGCTGGCCGAGTTCCTCCGCGTACACCCGGTGGCGCAGTTCGTGGATCCACTCGCGATCCCGCGGTGTGGCAGCGCGCAGCTGCAGGCTCCGGTCCATGCGTGTCCCCCCTGAGACGGTCCCGTGTTCGAGGCCCCAGCATGGAAGATCACGCCGGGCCCGCACCTGAGTACGCGTACTCAGCCGGGACCGTGCGCGGCCCGGCCCGCGCCGCGGACGCCGGGACAGCGCGGCCCGGTCCGCGAGAGGATGGGCCCGTGACCGCATCGCCCCCGCCCTTCCGCCTCCACCCCGGCGCCCCCGACTCCCCGGTGATCCTGCACGTGCCGCACTCCTCGCGCGCTGTCCCCGACGACGTACGCGCCGGCATCGTCCTCGACGACGACGCCCTCGCGCGCGAGCTCGACCACATCACCGACGCGCACACCGCCGCGCTCGCCGCCGAGGCCGCCGGCCTGGCCGACCGCACGCCGTGGCGGTTCGTGAACGGGCTCTCCCGCCTCGTGGTGGACCCCGAGCGGTTCCCCGACGAGCGGGAGGAGATGCGGGCCGTCGGCATGGGCGCCGTGTACACCCGCACCACCCACCGGGAGCGGCTGCGGCCCGACGGCTTCGACGAGCGCCCGCTCGTGGACCGTTACTTCCATCCGTACGCCGACGCGGTCACCCGGGCCGTCGAGGACCGGCTGGCCGCCGTGGGCCGCGCCGTCGTCGTCGACGTCCACTCGTACCCGAGCAGGCCCCTGCCGTACGAACTCCACGGCGAAGGCCCCCGGCCCCCCGTCTGCCTGGGCACCGACCCCTTCCACACCCCGCCGGAGCTCCTCGCCGCCGCGGAGAAGGCCTTCGCGGGCTTCGGCGGCACCGGGCTCGACAGCCCCTTCGCCGGGGCATACGTTCCCCTGCGGTACTACGGTGAGGACGCGCGGGTCGGCGCCCTGATGGTCGAGATCCGCCGGGACCGCTACATGGACGAACCGGGGGGCCCGGCCGGGCCGGGCCTGGGCGCGCTCGCCGCCGCTCTCGCGGAGCTCGTCGATGCCGCCACCTGAGCGACGCCACGGGAACAAGTGTGTGTAAACCGGTCGAACGCGGGCAGGTGCCCCGGCGTCGGCGTCGTACGACGCACCACGTCCGGGAGGGGAACGGAGGGAAGGTCATGACGGAGACGACCACGGGCCGTCGCACGGGTACGGTCGTGCGGCGTTACGACGGCGGCGACGGCACCATCGCCGCGGCCCGCGACGCCACCGCGGCCTTCCTGCCCCGCACGGAGGAGGGCCTCGACCGCGACGCCGCGCTGCTCGTCGTCAGCGAGCTGGTCACCAACGCCGTCGTCCACGCCCCCGGCCCGCTCGTCCTCGAACTCGCCCTGTGCGGCGACTTTCTGGAGATCGCCGTCTCCGACACGTACGGCGTCCGCCCCGTCGAGCGGCCCCGTGACCCCGAACGCGTCGGCGGCCACGGGGTGGAGATCGTCGCCGCCCTCTGCGAGCGCGTCACCACCGAACCCACGGCCACCGGCAAGCGCGTCACCGCCCGCCTCCGCCTGCGCTGACGAGCCCTCACCACCACGCCGGGCCGACCGCGCCGGGAATCCGCACGCGTGGCCGCCCGAACTCCGGGTAGACGGTGCGCGAGACACCCCCCCCACACAGGCGAGAACGTCCGGCGAGTGGAACTGGAGGCCGTCCCGTGCCGACCGAGGTGGCGAAAGCGACGACGACGAACGCCGAGAACGTGAGCCGTACGCGCCACGGGCTCCCCCGGCTCGACGCCCCGCACGAGGTCGCGCCCCACGACGCGCGCGAGCTGTCGAAGGTGTTCTTCCGGGAACTCGCGCACCGCGAGGAGGGCACCCCGGGGTACCAGTACGCCCGCAACACCCTCATCGAGATGAACATGACGCTCGTCCGGTACGCCGTCGGGCGGTTCCGCGCCCGCGGCGACGAGCGGGAGGACCTGATCCAGGTCGGCACCATCGGCCTCATCAAGGCGATCGACCGCTTCGACCTCTCCCGGGAGGTGGAGTTCGCGACGTTCGCCGTGCCGTGCATCGTCGGCGAGATCAAGCGCTTCTTCCGCGACACCACCTGGGCCGTCCACGTCCCGCGCCGCCTCCAGGAAGCCCGCGTCGAACTGGCCAGGGCCAGCGAGCAGTTGAGCTCCCGGCTCGGCCGCGCCCCGCGCGTCGCCGAACTGGCCGAGGTCATGGAGGTGCCCGAGGAGGAGGTCGTCGAGGCCCAGATCGCCGCGAACGGCTACCACTCCGCCTCCCTCGACGCGGCCCTCGGCGGCGACGACGAGGACGTCGACACCTCCCTCGCCGACGTCATCGGCGAGGAGGACCGGGCGATCGCCCTCTTCGAGGACTTCCACACCCTCGCCCCGCTCGTCGAGAACCTCGACGCGCGCGAACGCATGCTGCTCCACCTGCGCTTCGTGGAGGAACTGACCCAGTCGGAGATCGGCAGGCGGCTCGGCATCTCCCAGATGCACGTCTCCCGGCTCCTCGCCCGCAGCATCGGCCGGCTGCGCGAGGGCCTCCTCGACGCGGCCGCCTGAGGCGGTGCGCGCGTACGGACCCGGGGCGGTGGACCGACCCCGGGTCCGTACGCGTCGGCCGACCCCGGGTTCGTACGCGTGGACCGACCCCGAGTCCGTACGCGCGGGGACCTGCGGCCGGTTCGGTCAGGAAGCGGCGGCGGCCGAGGGGAGCGGGCGCGGCATGACGGTCCTCCTCACGCGCCGACGGGGGTCGTGTCGCGCGCGGCGATGAACGAGGGGCGGCGGACCGGAGCGGCGAAGGGCAGCTCGGGCGCGTTCTCGACGCTGTTGAAGACGAGGAACACGTTGCTGCGCGGGTACGGGGTGATGTTGTCGCCCGAGCCGTGCAGGGCGTTGCAGTCGAACCAGGTGGCCGAGCCCTCGGGACCCGTGAAGTGGCGTATGCCGCAGGCCTCGGCGAAGGTGGTGAGCGCCTCGTTCGACGGCGTCCCCGCGTCCTGCATCTGGAGCGACCGCTTGTAGTTGTCCTTGGGCGTGGCGCCCGCGCAGCCCAGGAACGTCCGGTGCGAACCCGGCATGATCATGAGGCTGCCGTTGGTCGTGTGGTTCGGGGTGAGCGCGATCGAGACGGAGACGGTCCGCATCCGCGGCAGCCCGTCCTCGGCGTGCCAGGTCTCGAAGTCGGAGTGCCAGTAGAAGCCGCTCGCGCCGAACCCCGGCTTGACGTTGACCCGGGACTGGTGGACGTACACGTCGGAGCCGAGGATCTGGCGGGCGCGTCCGACGACGCGCGGATCGGCGGCGAGCCGCGCGAAGACCTCGCTGATCCGGTGCACTTCGAAGACCGATCGGATCTCCTGCGAGCGCGGCTCGACGATCGCGCGCTCGTCCTGCCGGGTCGCCGGGTCGGCGACGAGCCGGTCCAGCTCGGCGCGCAGCTCCGCGACCTCCTCGGGGGTGACGAGCGCGTCGACCGTCACGAAGCCGTCGCGCTCGTACTCCTCCAGCTCTCGGGCCCAGAAGGGACCGGGGGTGCCGGGGGCGGACCAGACGACGGGGTCCTTGCGGCCGATCAGCTCCTCCTCGGGGCCGCGGGTGGGGTAGAGGTCGACGGGGCGGGCGGGTGCGGACGTCATGAGAAGCGGTGCCTTCTTTTCACGTGCGGGGCCCTCGGGGCCGGTGAGAGCTCCGGGGCCCGCGGGGCAGGGGGTGGGGGCGGGAGTGGGGCGTCAGGCGTCGGGTTCCGTGAGGAGGGGGTAGACGCCGTTCGCGTCGTGGTCCTCGCGCCCGGTGACGGGCGGGTTGAAGACGCAGAGGCAGCGGAACTCCTCCTTCACGCGCAGGGAGTGCCGCTCGTGGCCGTCGAGCAGGTACATGGTGCCGGGCGTGATGGTGTAGGTGCGGCCGGTCTCGTGGTCGGTGAGCTCGGCCTCGCCCGCGGTGCACACGACGGCTTCGACGTGGTTCGCGTACCACATGGAGGTCTCGGTGCCCGCGTAGAGCACCGTCTCGTGGAGGGAGAAGCCGACGCGCTCCCGGGCCAGGACGATGCGCTTGCTCTCCCAGGTGCCGGAGGCCGCGCGGACGTGCCGGTCGGTGTTCTCGAGCTCCGCGAAGGAACGGACGATCATGGGGGGAACCTTTCGGGTCAGACGGTGAAGCGGTCGGCGGCGTGCCGGACGGAGCGGGCCAGGATCCCGAGCCCCTCGTCGAGGTCGTCGTCGGTCGCCGTGAGCGGCGGCAGGAGCTTGACGACCTCGTCGTGGGGGCCGGAGGTCTCCAGGAGCAGTCCCAGCTCGAAGGCGCGCCGGCAGACGGCGGCGGCCCGCTCCCCGTCGGCGAACTCCAGGCCCCAGACGAGACCGCGGCCGCGGACGGCGACGCCGGTCCGCCCGTCGTCCCCGCAGAGGTCGAGGAGGGCGCGCTCGACGCGGTGGGCCCGTTCGAGGGTGCGCCGCTGGAGGGCGTTGTCGGCCCAGTAGGCGTGCAGGGCGGCGGTGGCGGTGACGAAGGCCGGATTGTTGCCGCGGAAGGTGCCGTTGTGCTCGCCCGGCTGCCAGACGTCGAGTTCGGGGCGGAAGAGACAGAGGGCCATCGGGAGGCCGTAGCCGCTGATGGACTTGGACAGGGTCACGATGTCCGGCACGATCCCGGCCTCCTCGAAGGAGAAGAAGCCCCCCGTGCGTCCGCAGCCCATCTGGACGTCGTCGACGATCAGCAGCATGTCGCGGCGGCGGCACAGCTCCGCAAGGCCGCGCAGCCATTCGGCGCGGGCGACGTTGACGCCGCCCTCGCCCTGGACCGTCTCGACGATCACGGCCGCCGGGTGGTCGAGGCCCGAGCCGGGATCGCCGAGGAGCCGCTCGAACCAGAGGAAGTCCGGCACCTGCCCGCCGAGGTAGTGGTCGAACGGCATGCGGGTGGCGTGGGGGAGCGGCACGCCCGCGCCGGCGCGCTTGGCGGAGTTGCCGGTGACGGCGAGCGAGCCGAGCGACATGCCGTGGAAGGCGTTGGTGAAGGAGACGACGGTCTCGCGGCCGGTGACCTTGCGGGCGAGCTTCAGGGCGGCCTCGACGGCGTTGGTGCCCGTCGGGCCGGGGAACATCACCTTGTACGGCAGTGAGCGCGGCTCCAGGACCGTCGTGCGGAACGCCTCGAGGAAGTCCCGTTTGGCGGTGGTCGACATGTCGAGGCCGTGGGTGACGCCGTCACGCGCGAGGTAGTCGAGGAGGGCCCGCTTCAGGACCGGGTTGTTGTGGCCGTAGTTGAGGGAGCCCGCACCGGCGAAGAAGTCGAGGAAGGGCCGCCCGTCCTCGTCGTACAGCCGGCTTCCGCTCGCCCGCTCGAAGACGACGGGCCAGGCGCGGCAGTAGCTGCGGACCTCGGACTCGACGGACTCGAAGACGGACGGGGCGGCGATTTCGGTGAGGGTGGTCACGGTTCTCCTGGATCAGGGGTGTGCGGGTGTACGGGCGTAGGGGGTGCGGGGGCCGGCGTGCCGGGGGTACGGGCGGGCGCGAGGCGTCAGAAGCTCAACGGGCCGATGTGGTACAGCAGTTCGGGCTCGTGTCGGTCGTCGTCGGCCTCGGCGGCCGGGAAGGCCGCGGAGGGGAAGAGGACCTCCTGGGACACGGTCGCGCCGTGGCGGCGCGCGTACGAGCGGAACATGCGGTCGGAGGGGGCGTTTCCGGGAGTGACGGTCGCCTCCAGCCGGCCGAGCCCGCGCTCGGCCGCCACGCGGGCGGTCAGGGCGTCGAGCAGGGCTCCGGCTACCCCGTTTCCGCGGAGCGAATCGTCGACCGCGACCTGCCAGACGAAGAGGGTGCGCGGCGCGTCGGGACGGAGGTAGCCGGTGACGAAGCCGACCGGCCGCCCCTCGGGGTCGCGGGCGACGGCGGTGGTGTCCGCGAAGTCCCGGCACCACAGCAGATAGCTGTACGGCGCGTTCACGTCGAGCTCTCCGGAGTCGCGGGCGAGGCGCCACAGGGCGGCTCCGTCGTCGGGGCGGGCGCGGTCGATCACGACGTCCGCCCTGGTCGCGGTCGTGGGCGGGGGAGTGGGGGTGGGGGTGGCGTGGACTGTGGTCATGGGCGCCGAAGCTACCGAGCGGGTCGGTGAACTTCCTCGGCCTGAGGGCTTGTGGGAGATGCGGTCCCGTGATAGATGCGGTGGGCCGATCTTCGGTGGAGATCAGCTTTTCCTCGGCCGGAAAACTGGTACATACTCGGACAGACTCACCGTTTATAACGGCTGGGTAACGCCTTCTCGCAGCGTGAAGAGTCTTGCGCCGGGACGTGAGACGCCTGCCGGTTTCACGTTTGAGGCGGGTGTGACGGGTGAGACGCAAGAGTTGGAGACGTCCTCCGCGCGGCCTTCGCCGACGACGAGGAGGATGGTGTCAGGGCCGTGGATCGCTCGGCGTACCCGCGCGTGCCCCCGTCCGGAGGAGAGTGAGGGTCATGCTCGTCCGTCATGTGCTGCACGACGGCGTCCTGCACGTCCGCGTCCTGCGGGAGCTGGACGTCACGTCGCGCGCCGCCGCGGCCCTGGAGATCGAGGCGCTCGTCGCGGCGCACCGGCCCCGGCGCGTCCACGTCGAACTCGCCTCCGCCGAGCCGTCGGCGGCGTCGCTGAGCGCGCTCGCGCGGCTGCGCAGGATGTGCGAGGGCTTCGGCATTCCCGTCGTCCTCGACGTCCCCGGCACCGCGTCCGCGCGCGGGAACCGGCGGCCGGAGACCCGCGCCGACGCCCGCCCGGAGCCCGTCCGGGCGCCGGCCGGACCCGAAACGGTGAGAACGGGGTTCTGACCCGGGGGCGGATGCGCGCCGGGGGTGCGCCGGGCACTCCATACGGGCGGCCCCGGGGGCCGGGCGCGTGTCGCGGTCGCCCCCGCGGCCTGCGGAAACGTATCTGTGCATGCATGGCCACTGATACGGAACATGAGTTGAACGCACGTCTGCGCGAGCACTTCGGCGCGGAGGCGGACTGGCCGGAGCTCACCCTCCTGATCCGGCCCTACCTCCGGCTCGTGGTCGAGGCGCTCGGCCCCCGGGACGCCGTCACGTTCCTCTCGGCGGCACGCTCGGCGCTCGACGAGGAGGGGGCGCGGGCAGGAACGATTCAGCTCGGCTTCGCCGCCTACCTGTGGGCCCGGCTCGACTCCCGGGCCTGGGGTACCTCCCTGGCAAAGACGTCCGCCTGGGAGGCGGCCCTGACGATGCACCGGCTCGCCGCACTCGCGCCCGGCCCCGGACTCGGCGCCCATCTCGACGCGGCCCTGAACGCCTGCCGCGGCCCGCGGCCCGCGGCCCTCTCCGTCCGGACCTGACCACGCCCGACCGACAGCGCACCCCGCTTGCGCCCGCGCGCCCGGCCGGGCGGGACCCGGACCGACCGGGACCCGCCCCGCGCTTGCCGGAGCGGGTCGACCGACGCCCGAGCCTGACGTGGGGTGATGTCACCCCCCCCGGGGCCAAAGGGTGTGAGGGCGCAACTGGCTTGCGGTGCTTGCGCTAGCCTTGCGCGCATGACGCGACGACTTGCTCAGGTGGCGGAGAAGGTGGGTGTCAGCGAGGCGACGGTCAGCCGTGTCCTCAACGGCAAGCCGGGGGTGTCGGAGGCGACCCGCCAGTCGGTGCTCACCGCCCTCGACGTCCTCGGGTACGAGCGGCCCACCCAGCTCAGGGGAGAGCGCGCCCGGCTCGTCGGCCTCGTCCTGCCGGATCTGCAGAACCCGATCTTCCCCGCCTTCGCCGAGGTGATCGGCGGCGCCCTGGCCCAGCAGGGGCTGACGCCCGTCCTGTGCACGCAGACCAAGGGCGGGGTCTCCGAGGCGGACTACGTGGACCTGCTGCTCCAGCAGCAGGTCTCCGGTGTCGTCTTCGCCGGAGGCCTCTTCGCCCAGGCCGACGCCCCGCACGAGCACTACCACCAGCTGGCCGAGCGCAGGATCCCCGTCGTCCTCGTCAACGCCTCGATCGAGGGCCTGAACTTCCCCTGTGTCTCCTGCGACGACGCCGTCGCCGTCGAGCAGGCCTGGCGCCACCTCGTCTCGCTCGGCCACGAGCGGATCGGGCTCGTCCTCGGCCCCGGCGACCACGTGCCCTCGCGCCGCAAGCTGGAGGCGGCCCGGGAGGCCGCGGAGGCGGCCGGCGCCCCCCTCCCCGACGCGTACGTCGTCCGGTCGATCTTCTCGCTCGAAGGCGGCCAGGCGGCCACGGCCCGGCTCCTCGACCAGGGCGTCACCGGCATCGTGTGCGCGAGCGACCCGCTCGCCCTCGGCGCCGTCCGGGCCGCCCGGCGCCGGGGGCTCGTCGTGCCACGGGACGTGTCGGTCGTCGGCTTCGACGACTCCGCCTTCATGAACTGCACCGAGCCGCCGCTCTCGACCGTCCGCCAGCCCATCGAGGCGATGGGCCGGGCCGCCGTCGAACTGCTCTGCGCCCAGATCCAGGGCGGGCAGTCCCACCCGGTCGAGCTGCTCTTCGAACCGGAGCTCGTGGTCCGCGGTTCGACCGCCCCGCCGCCGGCCGGCTGACTCGCGTCGCCTTCGCTCCCTCCGCCCGCGGTTGACGACGTCCTCATCCGGTAGAAACCTGGGGCCCGGGAGGACGCAAAACGTTGATCGAATTGCTCAAATTTCCGTCATTGCTCGGCCGAATTCCGGTCCGTGATCCTCAGGCTCGACCCGGGGGCCGTCGGCCCGGAACCCTCACACGGGGGACGGCCGCCCTGTGTGCGGTGCGTAACCCCCCGCCCTCCCGAAGCGTGACCCGACCGAAATTCGATCTTCCTACGGTGCAGGTCCAAGGGGTTCTCCGGGTGCCGCCACGCATCCTGGGGCCCGAACGCGAGAACACCGTGGGGGTGGTTCCGGTGGCGGATGACACCAAGGACGCAGGCGTCCGCACGGTCTGCTCGTACTGCGGCGTCGGCTGCGGCATCGTCCTCGACGTCACGCGCGACGCCGACGGACGGCGCCGTGTGGCGAAGGCGTACGGGGACAAGGACCACCCCGCCAACGCGGGCCGCCTGTGCACCAAGGGCGCGACGAGCGCGGACATGATGGCCGCCCCCGGCCGGGCGACCACCGCGCTCGTCCGCGCCGAGCGCGGTGGTCGCCCCGCCGAGACCGACGTCGACGAGGCCGTCCGGACCGTCGCCGCCCGCCTCCGGGCCGTCCTCGACGAGTACGGACCCGACGCCGTCTCCTTCTACGTGTCCGGACAGATGTCCCTGGAGGCGCAGTACCTCGCCAACAAGCTCGCCAAGGGCTTCGTCCGCACCCCGCACATCGAGTCGAACTCCCGGCTCTGCATGGCCTCCGCCGGCACCGGATACAAACTGTCGCTCGGCGCCGACGGGCCGCCCGGCTCCTACGACGACCTCGACCGCGCCGACGCCTTCCTCGTCATCGGCTCCAACATGGCCGACTGCCACCCGATCCTCTTCCTGCGCATGATGGAGCGGGTCAAGGCGGGCGCCAAGCTGATCGTCGTCGACCCGCGCCGCACCGCCACCGCCGACAAGGCCGACCTCCACCTCCCCCTCCGCCCCGGCACCGACCTCGCCCTCCTCAACGGCCTGCTGCACCTGCTGGTCGCCGACGGCCGCACCGACGAAACCTTCATCGCCGAGTTCACCGAGGGATGGGAGGAGATGCCCGCCCTCCTCGCCGACTACCCGCCCGACCGCGTCGCCGAGATCACCGGCCTCGACGAGGCCGACCTCCGGCAGGCCGCCCGCTGGATCGGCGAGGCCGATGCCTGGACGAGCTGCTGGACCATGGGCCTCAACCAGTCCACCCACGGCACCTGGAACACCAACGCCCTCGTCAACCTCCACCTCGCCACCGGAGCCCTCTGCCGCCCGGGCGCCGGCCCCCTGTCCCTGACCGGCCAGCCCAACGCCATGGGCGGCCGCGAGATGGGCTACATGGGACCCGGCCTGCCGGGCCAGCGCTCCGTCGTCTCCGCCGACGAGCGCGCCTTCGTCGAACGGCTGTGGAACATCCCCGAAGGGTCCCTGCGGACCGACGTCGGCCGCGGCACCGTCGACATGTTCGAGCGGATGGCCGCCGGAGAGATCAAGGCCTGCTGGATCATCTGCACCAACCCGGTCGCCTCGGTCGCCAACCGCCGCACCGTCATCGCCGGCCTGGAGGCCGCCGAGTTCGTCGTCACCCAGGACGTCTTCACCGACACCGAGACCAACGCCTACGCCGACGTCCTCCTGCCCGCCACCCTCTGGGCGGAGTCCGACGGCGTCAGCGTGAACTCCGAACGGAACCTCACCCTCGTCCGAGGCGTCGTCGACCCGCCCGGCCAGGCCCTCCCCGACTGGCAGCTCATCGCCGCCGTCGCCCGCGCCATGGGCTTCACCGAGGCGTTCTCGTACGACTCCGCCGAAGAGGTCTTCGAGGAGCTCAAGCAGGCCTGGAACCCCACCACCGGCTGGGACCTGCGCGGCATCACGTACGAGCGGCTGCGCGCCACCCCCGTCCAGTGGCCGGCCCCCACCGCCGACGGCCCCGCCCGCAACCCCGTCCGCTACCTCAACGACGGCGTCAGCCAGACCCCGCTGGTCCGCGAGGACGGCACCTGGCCCCGCCTGGCCTTCCCCACGCCCAGCGGCCGCGCCCGCTTCTTCGCCCGCCCCCATCTGCCGCCCGCCGAACTCCCCGACGACGACTACCCCTTCGTGCTCACCACCGGCCGCCTCCAGCACCAGTGGCACACCCTCACCAAGACCGGAAAGGTCGCCAAGCTGGCCAGGCTCGACCCCGGGCCCTTCGTGGAGGTCCACCCGGAGGACGCCGCCCGCCTCGGCGTCGCGCCCGGCGACCGGTTGGACGTCACCTCGCGCCGCGGCCGGGCCGTCCTTCCCGTCACCGTCAGCGACCGCGTCAGGCCCGGCACCTGCTTCGCGCCCTTCCACTGGAACGACCTCTTCGGCGAGTACCTCAGCATCAACGCGGTCACCAACGACGCCGTCGACCCGCTCTCCTTCCAGCCCGAGTTCAAGGCCTGCGCCGTCACCCTCACCAGGACGACCGCCCCGGTCCCGGACACGGTGCCGGGGGTCGCGGGCGCGGCGGGCGGCGGGGCCGTTTCCGGTGCGGCCGACGGTGCCGCGTCCACGGTGGCCGACGGTGCCGCGTCCGCGGCGGGCGGCGTCGGCGAGCTCGCCGCGCTCCTCGGGGTCGCGCACCTCGCCCCCGTGGCCCTCGCCGAGCCCGAGCTCCACTACCTGGCCGGTTTCCTCTCCGGCCTCGCCGTCACCCCGCCCGACGGCCGCGTCCCCGTCCTGCCGCCCGGCGCCCCCTTCGCGCCCGACCACGCCCTGTGGGTCGACGGCGTCCTCGCCGGACGTTACTCCCGCGCCGCCACCCCCGTGCCCGGCGCGGCGTCCGGCGCCGCGGGGACCGCGTCCGCCGACGGCGCCCCGCCGACCCGCCGCGTCCTCGTCCTGTGGGCCTCGCAGACCGGCACCGCCGAGGAGTTCGCCACCGCCGTCGCCGCCCGCCTCACCGGCTCCGGGCACGCCCCCGAGCTGCTCCCCATGGCCGACGCCTCACCGGCCCAGCTCACGTCCGGCACCGACGTCCTCGTCGTCACCAGCACCTTCGGCGACGGTGACGCCCCCGACAACGGCGCCGACTTCTGGCAGGCGCTCTCCGGACCCGAGGCCGGGCGCCTCGACGGGGTGCGGTACGCCGTGCTCGCCTTCGGCGACTCGAACTACGACGACTTCTGCGCCCACGGCCGCCGCCTCGACGAACGCCTCGACGCCCTCGGAGCCACCCGCCTCGTCCCCCGTACGGACTGCGAACCCGACTTCGAGGAGGCCGCCGACCGGTGGCTCGGCCAGGTCGTCACCGCACTCGACGGCCCCCGGGGACCCGCGAACACCCGGGGATCCGTCGACGCGCGAGGACCCGCCCACGCGGCGGGCTCCGCCGGCAGCCGGGCGGCTTCCGTCGTGCCCGTGGCTCCCCGGGGAGCCACCTCGTTCACCAAGGCGTCCCCCTTCGCGACCCTGCTCGTCGGCAACAGGCTCCTCAGCCTGCCCGGCTCCCAGAAGGAGGTCCGCAGCTTCGCCTTCGACACCCGCGACGGCGAACTCGCCTACGAAGCGGGCGACGCCCTCGGCGTCTGGCCCGCCAACGGCGCCGAACTCGTCGCCGAATGGCTCGCCCTCACCGGCCTCGACCCGGCCGAACCGGTCGACCTCGGCGACGGCGTCCGCCTCCCCTTCGGTGAGGCCCTGCGCACCCGGCTCGACATCGCCCGCATCACCACCGACCTCCTCCGCTTCGTCGCCGAACGCACCGGCAGCCACGACCTGAAGCGACTGCTGCGCCCCGACAACAAGGACGAGCTGGCGAAGTGGAGCTGGGGCCGGCAGGCCGCCGACCTGATCGCCGCGCACCCCGTCCGGGCGTCGGCGGCGGAGTGGGCCGGGATCCTCCGCGGCCTCCAGCCCCGCCTGTACTCCATATCCTCCAGCCCGCTGGCCCACCCGAGCGAGGTCCGCCTCACCGTCTCCGTCGTCCGCTACACCAACGGGCTCGGCCGCGAGCGCAACGGCGTCTGCTCGACCTACCTCGCCGACCACGCCGACGACGGCCCGGTGCAGGTCTTCGTCCAGCGCTCCCCGCACTTCCGCCCGCCCGCCGACCCCGCCGCGCCCCTGATCATGATCGGCCCCGGCACGGGCGTCGCCCCCTTCGTCGGCTTCCTCGAGGACCGCCTCGCCCGCGGCCACACCGGCCCCAACTGGCTCTTCTTCGGCGAGCAGCGCCGCGCCACCGACTTCTACTACCGCGAGGAGCTGGAGGCCCACCGTGACTCCGGCCACCTCGACCGGCTCGACGTCGCCTTCTCCCGCGACCAGCGCAACAAGGTGTACGTGCAGGACCGGATGCGGGAGAACGGCGCCCGGCTGTGGCAGTGGCTGCGGGACGGCGCGCACGTCGCCGTCTGCGGGGACGCCGGCCGGATGGCGAAGGACGTCGACCGGGCGCTGCGCGAGATCGTCGCCCTGCACGGCCGGATGACGGACGACGAGGCGGCGGCGTACGTCCGCCGCCTCGCCGTGGAGAAGCGCTACGTGCGTGACGTCTACTGACCGGTCGTCCTTCCTGCGTTCTACTGCTCAGGGGACCGTGACGAGCGGGCGCGGCGCCGGAGCCGTCCCCGCGCCCGGATGGAAGCCCGGGTACGGCGGCTGGCGCCCCGGTCGAGCCGGGTGCGGATGCGGGTGCTGCACGAGTCCTCCTGGGGGCCGAGAGCCGTTGCGTACCCCTCAGTCGCCGTCGCCCGCCCACCGGTTGCCGGAGGCCTCGTGACCGTATGTCGTCGGGCGTCCTCCTGACGGGCCGTCCGGCGGCCGTCGGCCGGGCCCGGTACGGCTCCCGGCGCTCGCCGCAGGGCGTTGTCAGTGGGGCCCTATAGGTTTTTCGACGTCGCGCCGATCGGCGTGGACATCCCCTTTGACGTGCATGGGAGAGGTGCGTTGACGGTCTGGGAGAAGTCGAGCGCGGTACGGGTCGTACCGCCCGCGCGACCGCGGAAGCTGGCCAAGGTGCCGTTCGTCGAGCTGGCCGACGGGCGGTTGCAGGGAGTGGTCTCCAGCGGCTCCGACATCGGGCGCGTCTACGTGTCCTCGATCGCCGCCGGAACGTACGCCTTCGCGTGCAGCACCAACAACAACCGCCCCTGCGGCGGTGCTCGCGGCTCGTTCTGCAACCACATCCGGGCGCTCGTCACCGAGGCCGCCCTGCAGTACGGCGCCGAGCGCGTCGCCCGCTACCTCAAGGCCGAGACGCCCGGCACCGCGGCCGGTACCGCGCCCGACGCCGCCGCACTGGTCGCCGCCATGACCGCCACCCGCCCCGAGCAGCGCGACACCTCCGCCGCCGCACCGGTCTTCAGCCGCTTCCTGCGCCACCTGGCCTACCTCGAACTGGAGCTGACCACCGTGCCGCTGCCCGAGATGCAGTGGTTCCCGCAGACGAGGGCGGCGGCCTGATGCGCGCGGACCTGCTCACCGCCCCCGTCGAAGGACTCGACGAGGTGCTCGCCGCCGTCGACGCCTTCGACCAGGTGCTCGTCGCCGGACTCCTCCGCCCCCAGCCCGCCCAGGCCGCCGGACTCGCCGCCCTCGCGGACGCCGTCGCGGGCAGCCCGCTCGCCGGGCTCGTCGCCGAGGCCGCCGACAAGGCCGCGGCCGGAACCGCCTCCGAGGACCACTTCCTCGCCCTCGCCGCCGCCCGCACCGCCCTCCTGGGCGCCGCGCACGACGCGCTCGTCACCCGGATCGCCGAGGCGACCGGCCGGAACCCCGCGGAGCCGGCCGCGCCCGAGGCCCCCCGCCCCGAGCCGGAGGAGGCGGCGCCGGGCCTCGCCGGAGCCCGCGCCTGGCTCTGCGACCTCGCCCGCGCGGGCTGGCGCGGCATCGACCACGAACTGGTCTCGGGCGCCGACCCCGTCGTCGCCGCGATGCTGCCGAGGCCGTCGCTCCGCCGCCAGGCCACGCTGCTCGACGGCTTCGCCGCCGAACTCGCCGCCTCCTGCCCGGGCGCCACCCTGGACCGCGTCCCGGTGCGCCGCTGGGCCGACCTGTGGGCGCGGGCCCTGCTGCTCACCGTGCCCGGCGCGACCCGCGGTCCCGCCGCCGCGCCCGTCACCGGGCGCCTGCTGCCGCTCGGCGTCGACGTCCAGGAACACCCCACCGCCGTACAGGCCCAGGTCCACGCGGTCTTCGAGCCCGCCGACGGCACCGCCCCGCGCCTGGTCAGGGCGGCGGTCAGCGCCCCGAAGCCGGACACCGTCGTCGGCGCCGGGCCCTGGCAGCTGCTCCGGCCGCGCATGGCGCTCCTCGCCGCCCTGGGCGAGGGCCGCTCCGTGGACGTCGACGCCATGCCCCTGACCGCCGGGGGAGACCTCCTCTGGGACGACGACCGGGCCCGCACGGGCGAGCCCGCCGACCCCTTCGCCACGGCACGGGTCGCGCTCGCCACCGCGGCCGACCCGGTCACCGCCCCGCTGGACCGCCACCCGGCGGGAATCGCCGTACCGGTCCTCCTGGAGGGGTACGCGGTGGAGCGCGGACACGACGCCGGACACGACGCCGGGGACGGGTCCGGGGACGAGCCGGACGGCGGGCCGGAGGGCGGGCCGACGGTGTTCGCCGTCGCCGGGCACCGGCTGACCGTCGACGCGGAGCGGCTCCCGACGGCGGGCCCCCTCACCCCGCAGGCCGTCGCCGCGTCCGGTGCCTGTCTCGGACTGCTCCGCTGGGACGCCGGGGCGTTCCGCCTCCAGCCGCTCGCCGTCGAGACGACGGTGCGGAAGAAGACCGTCGCCGTCCACGCCGGCGCCTGGGCGGGCGGCACCACCGACAAGGCCGGCGCCCGTGCGGAGAAGGCCGCCACCGACGCCGTCGCCGTCCTGCGCGAACGAGCCGGAAGGCTGCTGCGGAAATGACCGAGCCCACCCCCGCACCCACCCCCGAGCCCACCCCCGCACTCACCCCCGAGCCCACCCCCGCACTCACCCCTACCCTCGCCACCGGCCCGGCGGACCCCGGGCCCCCGCTGCCGGAACCGGACGACAACCGTCGCCAGGTCCTCTACTGGCGGCTCCTCGCCCGGCTCTTCGACCCCGAGGAACAGGCCTCCCTGGAGACGGCGAGCCTCGCCGTCGTCGAGGACGTCGGCCTGCCCTCCGCCCTGCTCGACCCCGGCACCTCCGTCGACTCTGTCGTCCAGCGCCACCCCGAGCTCGCCGACGAGTTCGACGGCCTGATGACCCCCGACCCCGACCCGGACGGCACGCGCGACCGGGCCGCCGAGGTCCGCCGCGCCGCGCTCGTGTCGAAGCTGCTGCTCAACGTCTTCGCGACCGACAGCGGCACCGTCTCCGCGGGCCGGCTCGCCCGCTGGCAGTCCGACGCGGGCTGGCTGGAGCGCGCGCTCGGCTGCCCGCCCGGCGGCCTGCGCGGCGCGGGACCGTCCGCCGGCGCGCTCGTCGCCGGCTCTGGCCTCGGCGCCGAACTCGGCGCCATCGAGGCCGGTCTCGTCCAGCGCATGCGCCTGCGCGAGGTCCTCGCCGACCCCGCCCTCGCCGCCCGCCTCACGCCCAGCATGTCCCTCATCGAGCAGCTGCTGCGCGACAAGGGCAACCTCTCCGGCATCGCCCTCGCCAACGCCAAGTCCCTCATCAAGCGGTACGTCGACGAGGTCGCCCAGGTCCTGCGGACCCAGGTGGAGAAGGCCACCGTCGGCGAACTCGACCGCTCGGTCCCGCCCAAGCGGGTCTTCCGCAACCTCGACCTCGACCGCACCATCTGGAAGAACCTCACCAACTGGAGCCCCGAGGAGGAGCGGCTCTACGTCGACCGCCTCTACTACCGGCACACCGTCCGCCGCACGACCCCGCAGCGGCTGATCGTCGTGGTGGACCAGTCCGGCTCCATGGTCGACTCCATGGTCAACTGCACCATCCTCGCCTCGATCTTCGCCGGGCTCCCCAAGGTGGACGTCCACCTCATCGCGTACGACACCCGGGCCATCGACCTCACGCCCTGGGTGCACGACCCCTTCGACGTCCTCCTGCGCACCAACCTCGGCGGCGGCAACGACGGGCCCGTGGCCATGGCCATGGCCCGCCCGAAGATCGCCGAACCGAAGAACACCGTCATGGTGTGGATCTCCGACTTCTACGAGTTCGACCGCTCCCAGCCGCTCTACGAGGGCATCGAGGCCGTCCACCGCTCCGGAGTCCGGTTCATCCCCGTCGGCTCGGTGACCAGCTCGGGACGCCAGGAGGTCAACCCCTGGTTCCGCGAGCGGTTCAAGGCCCTCGGCACCCCGGTGATCTCCGGCCACATCGACAAGCTCGTCCACGAACTCAAGACCTTCCTCACCTGAAAGGCCCTCACATGTCCGACCTGCTCCGCGCCCCCGCCGAGATCAAGTACGCCGAGGAGCTCGACTGGCTCGAGTCGATCGACGTCGGCCCCAAGCCGTTCTCCTGGCGGCTCTCGCCGAAGATGGTCCGCCTCTTCATCCTCGGCTCCGAGCGGGCCGACGGCCTCGACCGCGAGGTGAGCCAGAAGTGGTTCGGCGACCGCAGCTTCGTCGAGCGCTCCATCGTCACCCTCGCCTCCGACCGCGGACTCCTCCTCATCGGCGACCCCGGCACCGGCAAGAGCTGGCTCGCCGAACTCCTCGCCGCGGCCATCAGCCGCAACTCCACCCAGGTGGTGCAGGGCACCGCGGGCACCACGGAGGACCACATCAAGTACTCCTGGAACGTCTCCATGGTCATCGCCAAGGGCCAGTCCCGCGAGTCCATGATCCCCTCGCCGATCATGACCGCGATGGAGACCGGCACCATCGGCCGCTTCGAGGAACTCACCCGCTCCACCAGCGACGTCCAGGACGCGCTCATCTCCATCCTCTCGGAGAAGTACATCTCCGTGCCCGAACTCGACGGCGCCGGCGGCGAGAACATCGTCTTCGCCAAGCCCGGCTTCTCGGTCATCGCCACCGCCAACAGCCGCGACCGGGGCGTCAACGACCTGTCCTCCGCCCTCAAGCGCCGGTTCAACTTCGTCCGCATCCCCGTCGTCACCAACAAGAACAGCGAGGCGGAGATCGTCCGCTTCCGCACCGAGGAACTCCTGCGCCGCCACTCCATCGAGCTGGACGTGCCCCCCACCCTCCTCGACGTCCTCCTGCAGAGCTTCGCCGACCTGCGCGCCTCCGCCGCCGCGGCCGGCAGCGACGAGGAGAAGCTGGAGTCCGCCCTCTCCACCGCCGAACAGATCGGCGTCCTGGAGGACGCCGTCCTGCACAGCAACTTCTTCGGCGAGCGCGCCCTCACCGCCCGCACCCTGGCCTCCTCCCTCGTCGGCTCCCTGACCCGCCGCGAGCCGGAGGACCTCGCCATCCTCAACAAGTACCTGCACGGCGTCGTCGAGCCGCGCGGCAAGGAGCAGGGCGGCTGCTGGCCCGAGTTCCTGGAGGGCGGCCGCGACGCGATCGCCAAGCTGTCGTGACCACCGCCCCCGTGCAGGCCACGGACCGCCCCGACCTCCCCTTCGCCGCCCTCCGCGGCCAACTCCAGGAAGCCGCCGCCGCGTTCTCCGGCGGAACGGACGCCCTCGAAGGCATCCTCCTCGGCCTCGTCGACGACGTCGACCGGGCGCTGGCCGAACCGCTGGAGATCTTCCCCGTCTGCCACCACTCGCCCGCCTCCGCCCTCGCCATGGCCCGCCGCCTGCGTGAGAAGCAGCCCAAGGTCGTGTACCTGGAGCTGTGCGAGGACATGGCCCCGCTCCTCACCGAACTCCGCAACTGCCGCCTCCCCGTCGCGGTGCAGGCCTTCGCCGGCGACATCGACGGCTTCCCGCCCGACTGGGCACCGCTCTCCGTCGTGGCACCCGTCACCGAGGCATCCGCCGAGTACCAGGCCATCGCCTACGCCCTCGACACCCCCGGCGTCGAACTCGTCCTCGTCGACCGCTCCTCAGACCACGTCTTCCAGTGGGACTCCCGGCGCGACCCCGCCCCGGAAGCGGGGGAGGTGCCGGAGACGGCCGGGAGCGCGTCCGCGCCGGGCACCGAGAGCGAGACGGCGCTCCACGGCGACGCCGTCGGCGTCGACATCGGCGACCTCAGGCCCCGCTTCGCCGAACTGGAACAGCACCTGCTGCGCCACGGAAAGGTGCGCCACTGGTCCGAATGGTGGCACCAGTACGTCGAGGTGCCCCTCGGCGACAGCGACCACGACACCTACCGCCAGGTCATGTTCCTCATCGGCAGCCTGTTCCGGCGGCTCGCCCCCGGCGACGGCGACCGGATCCGCGTCGACGAGGACCGCGAGCGCCACATGTGGACCCGGATGCGCGCGCACCTCACCGCGACCGGCACCGACCCCGAGGACTGCCTCTACGTCTGCGGGGCCTTCCACGCCGCCAGCCAAGTCGCCGAGTTCGGCGTGCACGGCACCGACGGCTTCACCATCTCCCCCCGCACCGCCACCACCTGGCAGTACGGCCTCATCCCGTCCAGCCACGGGGCGATCGAGGCGCAGTTCGGCCTCGCCTCCGGCTCGGTCTCCATCGCCGCCACCGAATGGGCGAAGAACCTCAGGCGGACCGGAGTGACGCCCTACCGCCTGGAGGGCCAGGCCGGGACGGCGAAGGCGCGCCCGGGCCGGAAGACCGGCCGCACCCGCGGCTCCGCCGCCGCACCGACCGTGCCCGCGCCGGCCGGGGACCGGCTCACCGGCTTCCTGCGGAAGCCACCCGTCCTCGACACCCTCGACGAGGCCGAGCTGCTCGGCTGGTCCGTGGACATCGTCCGCGCCGCCCGCCGCCACGGCTACCTCGCCTCCACCGCCGACGCCATCGCCGTCTTCGAGACCTCGATCCTGCTCGCCGGCCTGCGGGACCGGGCCAAGCCCACCCCGTACGACTTCCAGGACGCCGCCGTCACCTGCATCGAGAAGGACACGGTCCCCGGCCGCAAGGACGTGCGGCGGCTCGTCGACGCGATGATGGGCGGCGACCGCATCGGCCAGGTCGGCTACGAGGCCCTGCCGCCCCTCGCCCGCGACGTCCACGACCGGCTGGCCCCGCTGGAGCTCAACCTCCAGCAGCGCGGCGTCCGCCGCGCCCTGCTCGACCTGACGTCCCGGCCGGAGCTCTCGGCCTGCTCGGACGTGCTCTGGCTGCTGCGCCGCCTCCTGCCGCAGGGCGCCGCCCGGCCGATCATGGGCGAGCAGCGGCTCGGCGAGCGCTCCGTCCAGGAGTCCTGGGACCTGGCGCTCGGCACCCACCAGCGGTCCCTCATCGAACTCGGCTACGAGGGCGTGAGTCTGGAACAGGTCCTCGAACAGCGGCTGCGGCGCACCGCGTACGGGCCGCGGGCCACGACCGCCGACGTCCTCGGCGCGGTCGAGGACGCCCTGCTGTACCTCGGCGGCCGACGGCTCGCCGACGAACTGGGCACCCGCGCCCTGGAGGTCCTGGCCGGCGAGCGCACGGTGGACGGGGCCCCGGAGGTACTGCGCCGGGTGCGCGGCCTCCTCGCGTACCACCGCACCGCCGACTCCGCCCTGCCGCAGTGGATCACGTCCTTCGTCCGCACCGGCTACGCCCACTACTGCACCCTGCTGCCGACGGCCTTCCGGGACGAGGACGCCACGGCCGGGCAGGTCGCGGCGATGCTCGGCTTCCTGTTCGGCATGGAGGGGCTGGCCCTGTCGCTCGGCTGCGACCGCACCCAGCTGGAGCTCGCGGTCGCCCAGTCGCACCCCGGGGACCCGGAGAAGACGGCGCTGCTCTGGGCGGCGCAGGTCCAGCTCGGCACCCTCTCGCGCGAGGAGCTGCGGTCCCGCTGCGACGACCTGCTCGGCAACCCGCTGGTGGTGCCGTCGTACCCGCGCTACCTCAGCGGTTTCGTCCACGCACTCGAACCGGTGCCCGGCCTCTCCGACGTGGTCGTCGAGGCCGTGTCGAACGCCTTCGGGCGACTCCCGGACCCGGTGCTGCTGCCCTGGCTGCCGACCCTCGTCACCACCCTGCGCTCGGGCGCCGCCCACCTGGCACCGCTGCTCGTCCGCGAGGCCGGACGGATCTTCCCGGCCCGGCTCGACGCGCTGGACGCCTGGGTCCCGCCGTGGCGGCAGCCCGCCCTCCCGGCCCCCACCCTCCGCGCCCGCGCTCAGGCGTCGGGCGCGCGCGGCGCCGCCCTGCTGCCGGTCCACCCGGCGACCTGCGACGCACTGGCGGACCTGCTCGGCGCCACGGACGGCTGGGCCCCGGCCGCGCCCGACCCCGGCACGTCACTGCTCACCACCCACCCCGCCACCGGCGACGCGCTCGCCGAGCTGCTGGGCGCGGCCCCGTGACCGGTACGGGCGCGGCCCACGCTGCGGGCCCCCGGGACCCCGCCGGGCCGGGGCCCGCCCCGAGACGGCGCAGCCGCCGGAGAGAGCGGGAGAGGGGGGGGGGGGGGGAGAGGG